>DJLG01000159.1:11045-13208 GCA_002434915.1 Proteobacteria bacterium UBA6522 | reverse complement strand
AAAAAAGCCTCTAAAAAGAAAGTGCTTGCTAAAAAAACCTCCAAAAAGAAAGCACCTCCTGCATTGAACCATACCAATCAATTAACTGGTCCAGTTCGTGGCTTTAAGCCTTATAAAGCAAAACGAGGGGAGGCTTATATGAACGATAAGCAATTACAACATTTTCGACAATTATTAACTGCCTGGAAAAAAGAACTCATTGAAGAAGTTGACCGTACGGTACTTCATATGAAAGATGATGCATCAAATTTCCCAGACCCAAACGATAGAGCAACGCAAGAATCAGAATTTGGCCTAGAACTTAGAACTCGAGATAGGGAAAGAAAACTACTCCGAAAAATTAATTCTGCTCTTCAACGAATAGAAGAGGACAATTATGGGTATTGTGAAGAAACTGGTGATGAAATTGGACTAGGTCGTCTACAAGCACGTCCTGTAGCAACATTATGTGTAGAGGCACAGGAACGTCGAGAACTTGCAGAACGTCAATTCAGTGATCGACGAGATGACTATTAGGCTGACAATTGACTGTGCTGCATTAGCTAACTTATTCTTTGTTTTAAATGCCCTACGTTGGACGATTTGCTCCTTCACCAACAGGACCTCTTCATATAGGTTCGCTAACTACTGCTGTAGCTAGTTATCTACATGCTAAAAAAGCTAAAGGTGAGTGGCTCTTACGTATTGACGACATAGATCAACCAAGAGAAAAAAAGGGGGCTGCAGATAGTATTCGTAAAACACTCAATGCTTTTCAATTAGAATGGGACCGTGATGTTTTCTACCAAAGCTCGGACATGGAAAAATATCATGAGGTTGCCGAAAAATTAGTAACTTTTGGGCATGCATTTAAGTGTAGTTGCACACGCAAAGAGCTTCAGAAAACTGGCAAACGAAACGTTCTTGGGATTAAATATCCAGGAGAATGTCGCACAAGAATAAACCATTACAAACCAACTGCTATTCGTGTACTAGTTGAATCCGATGAACTTATCTTCATCGATGCTCTTCAAGGAAAACAAATAAACAATCTATCTCATCTCACAGGAGATTATGTAATCATTCGTAGTGATAAATTACCGTCATATAATTTATCAACAGTGTTAGATGATTCTTACCAAGGAGTAACGCATATAGTTAGGGGGATAGACCTTCTAGAACTAACCAGTATTCACATCCACCTTCAAAGAATTCTTGGCATAAAAACACCCAATTATCTACATCTTCCAATTATTGTTAACGCGAATGATCAGAAACTATCTAAGCAAACTGGAGCCCCAGCTATAATTAGTACAAACGTTAACAAGACAGCTTTGATAATTCTTTCATATCTGGGACTTCAAACTCCTAATGAGCTAATGGGCAGCACTCCCAGTGAACTTTGGGCATGGGCTATTCAAAACTGGGACCCAAATAACTTAGCGAACCAAAGAACAATCAAAACTTTACAGGTTTAAAGTACAACAAAACTTAGTGGTTTATTTGCTGCTCATAACTCATCTTCACAACAAAAATAAGCAACACTCATATTCTAGTTATTCAGAACTAACATCCCTCATGCTTAGACGAATTCGGCCCTGACGATCAACCTCTAATACCTTTACTTTGATGACATCTCCCTCAGCAAGCTTATCGCTAACTTTCTCGACACGTTCTTCAGAAATCTGAGAAATATGCACTAACCCATCCTTACCTGGCAAAATAGTCACAAACGCACCAAAATCCATCAAACGAACTACCTTACCTTCGTAAATTCTTCCAACCTCTACATCAGCGGTAATTAATTCGATTCGAGCTTGCGCTTCTCTACCAGAGTTTCCATCAACAGATGCAATTCGCACAGTACCATCATTATCTATATCAATAGTTGCACCAGTTTCCTCAGTCATAGACCTAATAACTGCACCGCCTTTACCTATGACATCACGAATTTTTTCAGGATCTATTTTTAGAGTAATAATGCTTGGAGCCCAATCAGACATTTTCTCTCTTGGGTTATCAATGACTTTAGCCATTTCACCCAAAATATGGATCCGACCATCACGTGCTTGGGAAAGTGCATCTTCCATAATTTCTTGAGTAATTCCATCAATTTTAATATCCATCTGTAGAGCTGTGATACCTTCTGAGGTTCCTGCCACCTTGAAGTCCATATCACCTAAG
>DJLG01000159.1:10590-10712 GCA_002434915.1 Proteobacteria bacterium UBA6522 | reverse complement strand
GATCTTCATCCCCAAGAATATCTGTTAAGACAACGTGATTGTCCTCGCCTTTTATCAACCCCATTGCAACCCCTGCAACGGGTGCAGTAATAGGTACACCAGCATCCATCATTGATAAGCTT
>DJLG01000159.1:2298-10236 GCA_002434915.1 Proteobacteria bacterium UBA6522 | reverse complement strand
ATTAGACTCTGTAATTTCAGATACAACCCGAATAACGTAAGGAAATTCCTCCATATTTGGCATTACAGCCTCAACCCCACGACGAGCTAATCTACCATGGCCAATCTCGCGTCGTTTAGGACCGCTCATAAAACCGGTTTCCCCTACACAATAGGGCGGAAAATTATAGTGGAGCATAAATGGGTCTTTTCGCTCCCCTTCTAATGACTCAATAAGTTGGGCATCTCGGCCAGTACCCAAAGTAGTAACTACAAGAGCTTGTGTTTCGCCTCTAGTAAACAACGCTGAGCCATGAGTCCGTGGTAAGACCCCTACCTCTACACCGATTGGCCTTACCGTATGGGTATCACGTCCATCAATTCTTTTTTCTCCTGCTAAAACACGACCTCGCACCGTTTCTTTTTCTAAACGAGAAAACTCAGATACAACCTGAGCCTCTGACCATACGGGGTCATCTTCATTAGTAAGGGCGGTTATAACCGCATTCTTCACCTCAGCAAGTTTCACAGATCTGGTTTGTTTCTCAGGTATGCTGTATGCATCTGTAATACCTGATCCGACTGTCGATTCAACCGACTGCACTAAGGATTCATCTACCTCTGGAGCTACCCACTCCATTACTGGTTTACCTACTTCTTTAGCTAAATCCTCTATTGCTTCAATAGCAACCTGCATTTGTTCATGACCAAACATTACAGCGCCTAACATTACTTCTTCAGATAAAACCTGGGCTTCTGACTCAACCATCAATACTGCATTTTTTGTCCCTGCAACCATTAAATCAAGCTGCGAATCATTTAGGACGTCATTATCAGGATTTAGAAGATAGGCACCATCTTTATACCCAACCCTAGCAGCACCTATAGGACCCATAAATGGTAGCCCGGAGATCGCAAGCGAAGCAGAGGCTCCTATGAGTGATGGTATATCTGGGTTTATATCTGGATTAACTGATATGACAGTGGCAACCACCTGAACATCATTACGAAACCCTTTTGGGAAAAGAGGTCGTATTGGCCTATCTATTAGCCGTGAGGTTAGCGTTTCCTTTTCAGTAGGCCTACCCTCTCGCTTAAAAAATCCACCAGGAATACGGCCAGCTGCATATGTCTTCTCTTGATAATTGACCGTAAGGGGAAAAAAATCTCGGCCTTCTGCATGGCCCTTTTGACCAACCGCAGTCACAAGCACCACGGTATCAGACATTTTTACAAGCACTGAACCATCGGCCTGCCGAGCTACAACACCTGTTTCTATCGTGACTTCATGGTCACCATACGGAAAAGTTCTACTGAGTTTCACTATTACGTCCCTACTTAATCTCTACAAATGACGTATACCCAAAATAAGGATAATAAACGCCTAAAAAAATAGAGCCGACAAAACGGCTCTATGAAAAAAAACTTGAGGATCAACGTCTCAACCCAAGACGACTAATCAGTTCCTTATAACGACCTTCATCGTTCTCTTTAAGATAATCTAAGAGTTTGCGCCTTTTATTAACCATCCTAAGCAATCCGCGCCGCGAATGATGGTCCTTCTTATGGCCTGAAAAATGCTCAGTAAGTTGATTAATCTTCGCTGACAGCAAAGCAACTTGAACCTCGGGAGATCCAGTATCAGTTGAGTTTTGGCGGTATTCTGCAATTATCTGCGACTTATCATCGGCGTTGAGAGGCATTCTTATTGCTCCAGACCACCCAAACAGCGGTCTCCATTCAATGTGTAGTTATACTTAACAAGCCGGCTATTGTACTCGTGCAAACCTCTCGAATCCAAGGCATAAATGCATCTTTTCGAATTATGAGTACTGTTGAGAAAAAATACGTTGTGGCGCTAATTCGCCTTTTTCATTCATTTTTCCCATACCAATAAAAACATCATCATATGAATACACTCTAACCTGGGTTTCAGACCACTCAGAATTAACCTGAATAACTTGACCCTGACTAAAAGGTTTACATAGATCTTCTTCTAGCTGAATAGAGGGCCAATCTTTCAAAGCATCATCATCAGGCAATAATAAAGAATCTAAAGCCTGCATCCCATCTGCCGCAGCAGCTTCTATTTTACGCATAACAACCATCTGAGTTTTACTAAATGGTCCAACACCTAGACGCCGTAACTGAGTAACATGACCAATGGTGCCTAGTTCTTGCGCTATATCCTCTATAAGCGTCCTAATGTATGTTCCCTTTGAACAGTTGACTTTTAATGTCAGCTTAGAACCTTGTATCTTTTCCAAAGAAAGAGAATGGATAGTCACTGATCTTGGTTCACGAGGCACTTCAATTCCTTCCCGAGCTAATTCATACAAACGCCTACCTTTGTGCTTAAGAGCTGAATACATCGGTGGAATTTGTTGAATCTTTCCTTCAAACCTTGCTAAAACATTGTTTAGATGTGACTGCTCAAGCTTTACTGGCTTATTCTCAACCAGAACAAGGCCATCAGCATCTCCTGAATCTGTTGATGTTCCGAGTTGTCCAGTTACTAAATATTCTTTATCTGCATCAAGAAGGAATGATGAAACTTTTGTTGCCGATCCAAAACAAATTGGTAGCAGTCCGGTTGCTAAAGGATCAAGGCTACCAGTGTGTCCTGCTTTATGCGCTTTATAAAATTGCTTCACAACCTGAAGTGCAGCGTTAGAAGTTACCCCCTCAGGCTTATCAAGAAGCAAAATTCCATTTAATTCTCGCGATCGATTAGATCTTTCATCCGATTTCATTAACTAGAATCATCTAACAAGGGATCAACAGTATCATCGATTGGTATTTTTAAAGGTGCTGACGCCTCAATTATTTGGGTCAGCTCAAAACCTTTTTTTGCTGATTCATCTTGAAAAAAACGCAGTTCAGGAATATGACGCAAACGTAGCATACTTCCAGACTTTGATCTTAAATAACCTTTAGCTTTATCTAGCGCCACAATTATTGGTTCAGGATCAGAATCTGGAACTAATGCACTAAAGAATATCTTCGCCACACTCACATCACCGCTTATTTCTACGGCGCTTATGGTTATACGCTTAAGTCGAGGATCTTTAATTTTGCTATGCAGAATATCATTCAATACACGTTGTAATTCGGCGGCAACACGCAATTTTCGTGGATATTGACGCGGCATATCGTTATAGCGATCGAGGAACTTCCGTACGCTCATAGCATTCAATTTGATCGCCCGCTTTGACATCATTGTAATTTTTGACGCCAATACCACATTCAGTACCTGCTCGAACTTCAGTTACATCATCTTTAAACCGACGTAACGACTCAAGCTGACCTTCATAGATAACGACACTATCTCTAAGCACACGTATAGGGTTACTCCGACGCACAAAGCCATCTGCAACCATACAACCTGCTATCTGTCCAAATTTAGGAGAACGAAAAACATCCCTAACTTCAGCTAGACCTACAATTTGCTCTCTTATCTCCGGCGCCAATAATCCATTTACGGCAGCTTTCACATAATCAATAGCCTCATAGATAATGCTGTAGTAACGAACATCTACCCCAGTTTCTTTAACAGCATCCCTTGCAGATGCATCAGCACGCACATTAAATCCTATAACAATAGCCTGGGATGCTGCAGCCAATTGAACATCTGATTCTGTAATAGCTCCAACACCACTTGAAACCACCCCAACGGAGACCTCCTCATTAGAAAGCTTCTCCAAAGCATCCTTTATAGCTTCGGCACTACCATTCACATCAGCCTTAACAATCAGCTGTACTTTAGCAATTTCGCCTTCGTCCATTTGTGTAAAAATATCATCAAGCTTTGCAGCTTGTTGCTTGGCAAGCTTTACATCCCTCTCCTTACCCTGACGCAATTCAGCAACTTCTCGGGCCTTACGCTCATCATCCACAACTAAAATATCATTACCTGCTGAAGGCGTACTGGAAAGACCCAAAATAACTGCTGGCTGAGATGGGCCGGCACTCATAATCGTCTGCCCAGACTCATCGAACATAGCTCGAATCCGCCCATACTCTTGACCTGCTAATAATGTGTCGCCTACATTTAGACACCCCTTAGCGACAAGCACTGTTGCTACTGCGCCGCGGCCTCTTTCTAGACTTGACTCAATTACTACGCCTGAAGCTGGCCCCGTTGCTACAGCGCGAAGCTCAAGAACCTCTGCCTGGAGAAGCACGGCATCTAATAGCTGATCAATACCATCACCTGTTTTTGCCGATATATTTACAAATAAATGTTCTCCACCCCAGTCTTCTGGTATTACATCGTGTTGAGACAACTCATTCCGCACACGATCTGCATCTGCATCCTCTCGATCCATCTTATTAACAGCAACCACTAAAGGTACCCCTGCTGCTTTTGCATGCTGGATAGCCTCTTCAGTTTGCGGCATTACACCATCATCTGCTGCAACGACTAGAATTACTATGTCAGTTATTTGTGCACCACGAGCTCTCATTGCTGTAAATGCAGCATGACCTGGAGTATCAAGAAAGCTAATCTGGCCTTTACTTGTATTGACTGAGTAAGCACCAATATGTTGAGTTATGCCGCCTGCCTCACCATCTGCAACTTGTGATTTACGAATATAATCAAGCAATGAGGTTTTACCATGATCCACATGCCCCATTACAGTCACTATGGGCCACCGTGGAGTTGGCTCTAAATTCTCTTTAACGCTGACAGTTGACCCAAGAATCTTTTCTTCCTGCTGCCCTTCTTCAAGAAGATTTACTGTATGCCCCATCTCCTCGACAACCAAAACCGCTGTATCTTGATCTATAACCTGGTTGATAGTCACCATCATTCCCATATTCATCAAGGAACGAATCACCTCATTCGACTTTACAGCCATACGTTGCGCCAAATCACCAACAGTAATTGTTTCACCAATATTTACTTCTCTAATGACTGGAGCAGTTGGCTTTTCAAAGCCATGCTGAGAATCAACATTAACCTGAACTGGTCGTCTTCTAGGTCTTTTTTTGGGTCTCCTTGCGCTGGCACCTTTTGCAACATGAAGGGTACGATCAGGAGCAATATTTTTTGCGGCGCGTCCCGCAAGTTCTTTATCAATTTTTGCTTGACCCTCCCGCTCTTTCTTTTCTTCTTGTTCAGCTTTACGCCGCTCTTCCTCTAGCTGCCTTGCCTCTTCTTCTACGCGCCTTCTGTTTTCATCTTCAATTCGACGAGTCTCTTCTTCTATTTTTTCTGTTTCAGCTTTGGCAACAGCTTCTTCAGCAAGTTTTTTCTCACTTTCAAGTCGCTCAGCTTCAGCACGAGCCTTTTTCTCCTCAGCCTCACGTTCGGCATTTAATTCATTCTGCTGCTGCTTAGCCTCCTCTTCAAGAACATCACGTTTTACGTAAGTTCTTTTTCTTCGCACCTCAACATTAACGGTCCGAGCTCGACCCTGACTACCCGCTAACCGTAATTCACTCTGAGTTTTTCTCTTAAGAGTGATTTTTCTTGGTGATGAAGACCCAGGTTCATTTCGTCCATGAGCACGTCGTAAATGCGTAAGCAACTCAAGCTTCTTCTCTTCGCTTATAAAGTCATCTGCACCGTTAACTTTTATCCCAGCCTCATCGAGCTGTTCCAACAATTTATCTACAGAAACATTTAAAGTTTCTGCAAAATCTGTAACTGTTACATTTGACATGAAGTACTCCTCACGCCTGCTCCTCACCTTCAAACCAATGAGCACGCGCCGCCATAATAAGGTTAGCTGCACGCTCAGAATCTAACGAATTAATATCTTCTAAATCACTAACAGCTTGCTCAGCCAAATCCTCACGAGTGATTATGGCTCTACTTGCCAATTCATATGCAAGCTCTTTATCCATACCTTCTAAATTAAGAAGATCCTCAGCCGGTTCAGATTGATCTAATACTTCTTCAGTTGCAATTGCCTGAGTAATAAGGACGTCCCGGGCTCTAGCCCTAAGTTCTTCGACAATTTCTTCGTTGAATTCACTTATAGCAAGTAGTTCGCTCACTGGGACATATGCCACCTCTTCAAGGGAAGAAAACCCTTCTTGCACAAGAATGGTTGCTACATCTTCATCAACATCAAGGTCAGCGATAAATTTTTCAATCAGTTCTCGTGATTCCTGTTCACTTTTATCAACTGCATCCGTTTCAGTCATTACATTCAATTTCCAACCAGTTAACTCACTAGCTAAACGAATGTTTTGGCCACCACGCCCAATAGCTTGCGATAGCTTTTCTTCATCAACAGCAATATCCATACTATGAGATTCTTCGTCGACGACTATGCTAAGAACATCAGCTGGGGACATTGCGTTTATTACATATTGAGCTGGATTCTCATCATGTAGAATAATATCTACACGTTCCCCAGCTAACTCATTAGAGACCGCTTGAACCCTTGATCCTCGCATGCCAACGCAAGCCCCTACTGGGTCTATACGGTTATCATTACTTCTTACAGCTATTTTGGCTCGCAGACCAGGGTCTCGTGCCGCGCCAATTACATCAATGAGACCTTGGCCTATTTCTGGAACTTCAACAGTAAAGAGCTCAATCAAGAACTGGGGAGAATTCCTAGTCATAAATAACTGAGGTCCTCTTATCTCTGAACGAACCTCCCTTAAAACCCCTTTAACCCTGTCTTGAGATTTCAGTGGCTCACGCGGAATGAGATCTTCTCTTGACAAAAAACCTTCTGCATTATTTCCAAGATCAATGTAAGCACCATTACGATCTACTCGTTTAACAATACCTGAAACCAATTCTCCCTCACGTTCTTGGTATTCCTCTACAACCTGAATCCTTTCTGCCTCACGAACTTTCTGTACGATTACCTGTTTGGCCGTTTGAGCTGCAATTCTTCCAAACTCAACCGACTCCATAGGTTCTTCTACGTACTCCCCAGGTTTAGCATCAGGATCAACATCAACCGCATCCTGTAACCTCAACTCGCAATCAGGATCTTCTAATTCATTTGAGTCATCAGCAAATACCATCCATTGTCTGAATGTTTCATATGCTCCAGTTGAACGATCAATAGCAACTCGCACTTCCATTTCTTCGCCATGCTTCTTCCGTGTAGCCGAAGCGAGCGCAGCCTCAATTGCTTCAAAAATCACATCTTTATCGACGCCTTTCTCATTAGAAACAGCGTCAGCCACCATAAGAATCTCTTTATTCATATTTCTGACATTCCAGACTTTTAGAATTAGTTAACAGGCAACAACCGTGCTAATTCGACTTCTATTAGCTCAATAGTCCAACTTTGTTCCTGACCTTTAATCACTATCACTTCCTCTTGAACCTCTAGAATCCGACCTCGCAGCTTCTGCAATCCATCCTTTGGAGTTTTCAACTGAACTACCACTTCAAGTCCGCAAAACCGCTTAAAGTGTTCTAACGTTCGCAGTCGTCTCTCAACACCAGGCGAAGACACCTCCAAAACATAATGACCAGGCAGGGGATCCTCTACGTCCAATAAATCACTCAGCTGTCTACTAACCAACTCACAGTCGGCAAGCTCAATACCTTCTTCCTTATCGATATATATACGTAATACCCCACGCCACCCAGTCTGCACATCAAGATCTACCAACTCGTAACCAAGCGCTTCAACAGAAGGTTCCAATAAACCTAATAGACTGTCTTTCCGATTATCAGCAATCACTAAGTATGAGAAAGGTACCCATAAAAAATGGGCCCTAAGCCCATTACTGCATCCCTTTCGTCCTCCTTGCTTGGACCGAATGTGCTTACCATCAAACAAAAAGCCCCAAAAGGGGCTTTCTTCTCTGATCCTACTCTAAAAAATAAACTTTTAACCAATTAGTTCAAAGAACCTATTAGTAATAAGAAATTTTTTATAATCTATTGAGTATTGTACCGAAAAGATGAGTAATAACATAGGAACGCTATTAAAGTTTATCTGATAAAACAATACATTTATCTTCTTAACAGTAG
>DJLG01000159.1:0-1962 GCA_002434915.1 Proteobacteria bacterium UBA6522 | reverse complement strand
TAGTAATTAAGCTCTAGTTCCTATCCCTATTTGCCTTGCTGGAAGCAGCATTATTATAAAAATGCCAAATCAACCTAGCAGCTATAGCCCTGTAAGGAGCCCATTTTTCACCAGTATCTGCTAAATGCTTAACATTTTTATCAGGGAAAAGCTTTTCTACTCCCCTTCTTAAGGCCAAGTCTCCTGGAGACCAGACGTCTAGTCTCTTTAAGGCTGACATCAGGTAGATTGCTGAACTCCATGGCCCAATCCCTGATTGCTCGCATAGTAGCGTGATAGCAGTCGAATCATCTAACCTCTCAAGACCTTTAATAGAAAGTCGCTTTTCCTTTACTGCTGAAGCTAATTCAGCACAATAGCGAGCTTTTTGCTTAGTCAGACCTAATGAATGCAATTTTTCAGGGCCCGCCTCAAAGACTTTTTTAGCTGACACGCCACCTAAGGAAATCATAACCCTACGATAGATAACACTTGCAACTGATAACGATATCTGCTGTTGCAGGATAATTAGAAAAAGCGTTTCAAAACCAGGGCGACGAGCCCAAAAAGCTGGAATACCCCATTCATTAATAATTGCCTGCATCTCAACATGACGGGCACCTAATAAATGAACATAAGTTGGAAAATTAGCTGCTGTAAGCGGCCCTAAATGGTTTTTTTTCAAGTCGAATTATTACGATTTAATAAGTCTTGATTACTTTCAAAAAGCATGGACTCAAGAGCATTCAACCAGCACTCATAATAATTTAAGTCTTCAGAGTTCGGTTTTTCACTAAGTTCAATCGCTTTAATCAACTTTCTCTTAAAATCATCCCAATCAACCCCCCCCTCCTCACACAAAGCAACGCCTAATGCAAAAATACGTCGCTCCCAGTCATCATCAAAAACGAGTTCCCCGCTAGATCTAGGCAAGGCGCACGAACCACTCATGTAAGCGACTTCTTTTTTTACTGTTCTTAACACAAATTACAGCTCTCTGGCTTTGGCAACACCAATCATTGCTTCTCTTGTTACAAGGCTAACTAATTGATCTTCTTTGAGGTTAAAAGTTCCCTGCGGACGCTCAGGAAGAACCAAATAACGGATCTCGGCGCTGCTATCCCAAACACGAACTTCAACTGATTCCTCTAGCTCAAGTCCAAACTCCTCTAATACACTTCTAGGATTTATAACAACCCGCGAGCGGTAAGCAGCATTTTTATACCAGGTAGGTGGCAATCCGAGAACAGGCCAGGGGTAACATGAACAAAGCGTGCAAACAACAACGTTATGAACTGTAGCTGTATTCTCAACTACAACCATATGCTCACCCTGAAGGCCGCTAAAGCCTAATTCATTAATAGCCTTTGTTGCGTCGTCTAGCAAACGTTCTTTATAACTTTCATCAGACCATGCTCGCGCAATCACCTTGGCTCCATTAAGAGGGCCTAAATCGTTCTCGTAAATATCAGCAATACGCCTCAGTGATTCTTTTGAAACAATCCCTTGCTCAATAAGCAGATTTTCAAGTTTATTTACCCTACCCTCCAGTTTTTTGTTTTCTAGTTCTGTCCTTTTGTGCTTTAGGACAGACTCATCCTCGATATTATGATGATGATCAGACATCACAGGGCTCCAAGTAATCTTCCCATAAATCTATGAAAAGCATATCGTGATTAGATGACTCACTCCCCCAAAGCTCTTCTGCCGAAAAACGAACTGAATAGAGAGGTTGTGGATTTTCTCCTGCACCATGAGCCGTCGTATCAGGAAAACAATGGGTTCCATGTGATTTAAAGATAACCCCACGACGACCGCGAACATACCTAGCCAATCGAGTATGTCCCGTTGGGCTAATATTTTTTGCACGAACAAAATCGCCAGTAGAAAACCTTAAATCCTGACGGCCTGTCTTACGGCTGGATGGACGACCCTCACGAATTACACGCTCAATCATATTAGGATTAGTTGCTACATTTTTTG
>DJLG01000081.1 GCA_002434915.1 Proteobacteria bacterium UBA6522 | reverse complement strand
TTGCAATAATCGCATCATCCATCGCCTTAGCCATAGGAACACTTCGACTCATCGCAGCAGAATCACTCCCTTCAGCTAAAATCCATCTTGCACTAGGATCAACGCCCGCCTCATCTAAAAGAATGGATAGAGGAACTCCAGTCCACTCGCTGCAAGAAACAAGCCCATGAAGCATGCCGCAATTTTGATCTACAGGCTCATCAATAAGTCCAGAAACTCGACTGTTACCAGAACATTCAATGAAATGTATTTTTGAGATCATCGGATAACGAGAAAGCATGTCCATATCAAAGATAAGAGGCCTATCTACAAGACCATGGATAAGGAAGCGATGTTCATTCGGATCAATTTCAGGAATGCCGCTATGATGTCTCTCAAAGTGCAAAGAATTAGGCGTAATAATTCCCTCTAGATGCTGCAATGGTGTACGTGAAGCACCAGCACCAGTCGTTCCTGGTGCCGACCCAGCAGCCCTTTGAACATGGTCCTCGAATCTTGCTCTTGTCCCATATGCCCCCACTCCCTTTCCCGGCGATTGCATCCATGCTGGTCGTCCCTGCATATTTTGAGCATTCGTAGTTTCGGAACCTAGCATACCCATGGTTCCAGCACCAAAAAGCGCGCCAGCTTGGGTCAAGAAAACACGCCTATGTAATAACCCATTTCCGGCTACAGACTCTTCTATTCTTTTAGATTTAGATTCCACAATTCCCCCGACATTAGACTCCATTCAACAAAAACTTAGAGTAATTTAAGTATCTCAAGCAGCCATAGCATTAAAATTATCTTAAAAGCTTAACAAGCTTTTTTAAAATACACCTATTAAGAGACAAGCGTCGATTTCAGCTCATACAATGCCTCTTCTAACTGAAAGATTTTTAATAAAACTGCCACACGCATCCACATACCATTACGCTCTTGCCTCCAATACATAGCACGAGGATCAATATCCACCACAGGGTCTATCTCCGGGCCTCGGGGTAAAGGATGCATAATTATTGCGTCCGACTTCATCATTTTAAGTTGATTTTTATCAACAGTGTATTGATTCAAATCGACATCATTAGACTCACCTTGTTGGTCCCACTCAGATTGCATGCGTGTGACATAAAGAGCATCTAATTCTTGAATTACTTCTGATAAGCATTTCGTTTCCATAAACGAAGTGCCTTGCTCCTTAAGGTGTGCTTTAACATCATCCCGCATAGAAAAAATCTTTGGTGCAATAAAAACTAAGCGTACATTGAAATAATTCTTCATCAAATAACATAGTGAACGCGCAGTTCTACCGCGCTTTAAATCGCCCATCATCCCTATTACCTTTCCATCTATACCGCCGCGTTGTGAAAAACTACGGTTAAGCGTATAGATATCAAGCAACGCTTGCGTAGGATGTTGATCGCTACCACTTCCAGCATTAATTATTGGCACAGGGCGCTTAATTACATCCATCATCCGTGCCGCCTGAGTTGCACGCCCAGGTTCTTGGGAGCGCATAATAATCACATCTACATAAGAACTAAACGTACGTATAGCATCCTCAAAGCTTTCTCCTTTCACCTCTGATGAGGTAGACCGATCACGTATTTCACTTGTACGGATACCCAGAATATGACATGCATTATTAAATGATAGGAATGTTCGGGTAGAAGGCTGAGTAAAATAAAGCATTGCTCGCCGATTTGAAGCTAGGTCTTGCAAAAGCCGCGCTCCAGTCGAGCACTTGGATAGCATACGAACGCAGTCAGCAAGATCACACAACTCATCTAACAACTCACGCTTAAAGACTCGAGGATCAATAACATGGAAGAATGTCGTTCTACTGCTCGACTGCCCCCTTTGTTCTTGAGCTACTTCTCTCGTCACCCAGATGCCCCGTTTATTGCCACTTACAGCATACAGGGAAATGGTCAAACATGGACAAAAAACACTTCTATTTCTGTAAAGCATACACCACATTAGAAAACCTCTGTGGTGCCGGTGGACGGATTCGAACCGCCGACCCACGCATTACGAATGCGTTGCTCTACCGCCTGAGCTACACCGGCTTGGCTGGATGTGCATCGATTATTAGATACTTAGAATCTTTTTACTAGGCCAAAAAAATCGTATTACAAAATTTATCTAAAAGTTTCTTTAAAGTACCCCTGAGACCCAGATATCCCAGTTAGAAATTTTTAGATCTATGTTTACACGTACAAAAAACCTCTTGATTCAGACAATGTTACGATAGTGAGAATAACTCTATACATTGCATTAATGCTCAAATTTTATATTGCTATATGATCAAGAATAAAACCGTTCTATTTATTTTTATTTTGGCCACATTAGTGAGCTATGCAGGAATCATCGAAGCTCAACGGACTAGTGAGATTGCACCTATTGATTCTAACGGACCAGTGACTTACTTCATTGCGGAAGGCTCAGAACAATCACACTATAAAAAATCAGACCATGAACTAGCCATGTGGGCTTTGAGAGCCTGGGAAAAAAACTCAGGGGGATCAATTCAATTAATTCCTGGTTCTGAAACAACAGCATTACTGAGAGTCTATTGGGTACCAGCATCCCCCGGACAATATGGGGAAATGTGGCCATTGTTTGTAGATGGTCAACGTGGAGCTGGCGTTTTCATTCGACCAAATATTGATGCACTAGGAGAAGAACTAGCACAACGCGCAAGATTAGATCCGCTTTTTCGAGATACGATTATTTATCTGACATGTCTCCATGAATTAGGGCATGCTTTAGGACTTGCTCACACTGCCGATTACTCAGACATAATGTACTCATTTGGGTTTGGAGGCGATATCCCGACGTTTTTTGAACGTTATAGAGAACAGCTAAAGTCAAGACAGGATATACAGAAGATACCTGGGTTATCTGCAAGTGATATCAGTCGCCTTCAATCACTTTACAATACAGACTAAGAATAAGTCCTTAATCACGAAAATCACGAACGTGTATGACTACCTCTACACCAGCTGGCTCTGTACCTTGAGGAAGGTCCGTGTTTACTTTTAAATCGATCCCATGCGGAGGAATATCAGTAAGCTCTCCACTATCTAAATTATAAAAATGATGGTGAGGCTTTATAGTAGGGTCATAGAACTGCCTAGTTGGATCAACTTGAACTGTCTTTAATAAACCACGCTCACAGAACAAGTTCAATGTGTTGTATACAGTGGCCTTAGAGATCTTTGACCCTTTTTCCCGGATACGAGCAATAATCTGATCGGCTGAAGCATGTTGTGGTGAGCTGAGAATTACCTCACCAACATCTAACCGCTGCACAGTAGGCAACACCCCATGGCTTTCCAATTGTTGTGCAACCTCC
>DJLG01000140.1 GCA_002434915.1 Proteobacteria bacterium UBA6522 | reverse complement strand
GATGAAGGTGGGTTTGCACCTAATCTGGCATCAAATGAGGCAGCTCTGCAAATCATAGAAGAAGCTGTTGAAGAAGCAGGCTATACCTTAGGGAGAGAAATTTTTCTTGGACTCGACACCGCTAGTTCAGAGTTTTATTCTCAAGGTCTGTATAACTTAGAGTCAGAGAGTAGATCTTTTGACTCTTCGGAGTTTTGTGAATATCTGGAGGATCTTGTTGCACGTTACCCAATTGTTTCCATTGAAGATGGTATGGCGGAGGATGATTGGGATGGTTGGGCACTGTTAAGTGAACGTCTAAGAGATCGTATACAGCTAGTCGGTGATGACCTGTTTGTGACGAATACAGAGATTCTTAAAATGGGGATAGAAAAAAACATAGGGAATAGCATTTTGATCAAGCCGAATCAGATTGGCACTTTGTCGGAAACTCTTAATGCTATTAATATGGCAAATGCTGCAGACTATACATCAGTTATTTCACATAGGTCTGGTGAGACTGAAGATTCAACTATAGCCGATATTGCAGTTGCGACTAATGCTACGCAGATAAAGGCAGGCTCTATGAGTCGTTCTGATCGCTTAGCAAAGTATAATCAGCTCCTAAGGATCGAAAAAGAGTTAGAGGGTAAAAGCTCTTATGCGGGTATTAATGCTTTTCCAATGATTCTTTAAGTAAAGTAATACTATGCGAATATTATTGTCTTTGATGCTTTCAATATTGTTATTTCTTCAGGCAAGACTATGGCTTTCTGATGAGGGAATGCATGAAGTATGGAGATTGGAATCACAAATTGCTGAAAGGACCATTGAAAACCATCGTCTTGCAATAAGAAATTCTGCTTTAGAAGGTGAGGTATTTAATCTCAAGGAAGGAGTAGAAGCGGCAGAGGAACGCGCGCGAACTGATCTAGGTATGATCGCTGAAGGCGAGACATTTTATATGGTTATTAGAAAGGAAACCCAAAGCGAAAGCCTTGAAAAACAGAATATAAATGCTCCTTTTTCAATGCCAATTTCATCTGTGATGGTAGAGTAATAACTAGGTTGTTTGATTACCTTTTAAGTTTTATGGCTTTTCAAATAAAGCATTACATTCTGATTTTATGCTTTATTATAGTGGGCGTAGTAGAACATATACTGCCCCAGACCCTCCATGGCGAGCTCGAGTGGAAGCAAACGCGAGTATCCCTTCCCATTGAACCAGCCATTGATGGACATAACCTCTTAAAACGGGTCCTTCAGGCCCCGAGCGTAGCCCTTTACCATGAATCACTCGAACACAGCCCAGACCGCGGTTTCTTGATTCCTCGATGAATTCCCGCAAGTGTTCTTTTGCCTCAGAGACTATTAGCCCATGCAAATCCACCTCTGCTTCTATACTGAAGTGCCCACGATGCAGTTTTTTAAAGGTACGTTGAGGCAAGCTTGGATGGCAGTAAGCAGCTTCTTCACCAGATTGTTCAAGTGCGTCACGTTGGTTGAGATCACCACCAAGACTTTCATGGAGAACATCTTTTTTATCTGCTCTAGAGTATCGGGCTTTTGCAAGTGGACGTTTTCGTTCCTGAACGCGTTCTTCATGCTCAAGCGGCTTGACGTCCTTCATCGCGTTTCGAAATACTTCTGTATCTTTGCTATTGCTCAAGGTACAACTCCTATTGCCACAGACAATACATTATATTTATTTAATTAAGTGCAAATCTTGCTTTCAAATGATGACGGATACCAAGCTTTGGGCCTACGTTTGTTGGCGCGAGCCCTTAAGGATATAGCTGATGTTGTGGTAGTAGCCCCTGATAGGAATCGTAGTGGTGCTAGCAATTCCCTTACACTTGATGCTCCACTTAGAGTTGAACAGGTAGATTCCAATATCTACTCAGTTAACGGTACTCCAGCTGATTGTGTCCATATTGCTATAACTGGATTGCTTAAAACCGAACCAGATATGGTTATTTCGGGTATAAACCACGGAGCTAATCTAGGAGACGATGTAATCTATTCTGGCACTGTTGGGGCTGCAATAGAGGGAAGGTTTTTAGGACTACCAGCGATTGCTGTATCGTTGATTCATGAAAAAGATAAGCATTTTGAGACAGCTGTATCCGTGGTTTATCAGATCATAGTGGGCATGAAGAATAACCCACTTCCTACTGACACAATACTAAATATTAATGTACCGGATCTTTCTGAAGAGAATATTTGTGGGATAAAGGCAACACGTTTGGGGGGAAGGTATCGCTCAGATCCCGTTGTGATTGCCAGAGATCCTAAGAATCGCCCCGTTTATTGGATTGGACCCGCAGGCAAGGGTAAGGATGCTGGGGCTGGGACTGATTTTGATGCAATCTCGAAAGGGTACGTTTCTGTGACTCCTATTAAGGTTGATTCAACCGATCATGGTGCACTTGACACTCTTGATAGTTGGTTGAAAAAGTTAAGATGAAACAGCAGCAAAATATTTCCGGAGTTGGGATGACGTCTGCTCGGACTCGAGATAGATTAATAGACAGACTTAGGGTTGATGGGATTAAGAATGAGGCTGTTCTAGAACGAATTCGTAATGTACCACGACATTTATTTGTAGATGAGGCTCTTGCAAGCCGTGCTTACGAAGATACCGCCTTACCTATTGGATTTGGACAAACTATTTCTCAGCCTTACATTGTTGCTTTGATGACTGAGTCTTTGATTGAAGGATTAGGTGCTAGTAAAAAACTAGTCAAAGTATTAGAGGTTGGTACTGGATGTGGATATCAGACAGCAATACTCGCTCCTTTCGTTCAGCATATCTATAGTATTGAGCGTATAAAAACGCTTATCCCGCGTGTTCGAAAAAGACTTTCTCAGCTGAAGGTTCACAATTTAACCTTACGCCATGCAGATGGTCTGCGTGGTTGGATTAGCCAGGCTCCTTTTCAGGGAATTATCGTTGCAGCTTCGCCGCCCGAAGTGCCACAAGACCTTCTACATCAACTAGATGAGGGAGGTCGTTTAGTCATTCCCATCGGTACTCGTAGCAGTCAGCAACTACAGCGTATTACTAGACGTGGAAATACTTTCGAGACTGAAGAGTTAGATCTAGTAAGCTTTGTGCCTCTTTTGGAAGGAACTGAAGTTTGAAGTTGTTCACTAGGTTATATGATTACACTATAAGTCTGTCCAGGCATCCTCAAGCAGAGCGTTATCTGTTTGCTCTCAGTTTTGCAGAGTCCTCTTTTTTTCCTATTCCTCCTGATGCGATGCTTGTACCTATGACGCTTGCCAGACCTAAGTTTGGATGGCGTTACGCTTTTATAACTACTATTGCATCAGTTATTGGTGGCTTATTCGGTTATCTAATAGGCCTGCTGGCATTAGATGCAATAGAACCTTTTTTAGTGCAGTTTGGATATTGGGATAGTTATCTTGAAGCTACAGACTGGTTCCTGGAATGGGGCTTGTTGGCTGTTTTTATAGCTGGATTTTCTCCAATACCCTATAAGGTATTTACCATTGCTGCTGGAGCATTGAATATGCTGCTACCAGTATTTATTTTAGCTTCCTTGATAGGACGAGGTAGCAGATTTTTTTTAGTGGCCGGGGTTCTGCTCTGGGGTGGAGAGTCCATGGAAAACAAATTACGAAACCATATCGAGAAGATTGGATGGTTTTTACTAGTATTATTTGTGAGTGTATATCTTTTGCTTCGTTTGGGTGTTTGACGAGCGTGATAGTCTATAAGCTGTATAGCATTGTTTTAGTGATGATGTTGCTGTTTGGTTGTACGCCAACAATCGTAGAATATGGTCCTCGTGTTCATGTGGTTCAAGCGGGCGAGACGTTACAAATAATAGCATGGCGATATGGCCTGGATGCTAGGAATATTGCTCAATGGAATCAAATAGATAACCCAGATCTTATCTTTGTTAACCAGCAACTTAACCTTACTCCTAACGCTAGGTCTAGAACTGTTTCTGTACAGCGCGATTCTCAAGACTCAGAACAAGTTTTTGATCAGCCCATTTTACCGTCCCCAGACTGGTTATGGCCTATTAAAGGGCCACTATTAAGTGCTTATGGCTCTGATATTGGTACTGGAAAGGGGATTGGAATAGGGGGGGAGCTAGGATATGACATTCATGCAGCAGCAACGGGTCAAGTAGTTTATGCGGGGGATGAACTAGTTGCATATGGTCAGTTATTAATCATTCAACATAACCCCACATATCTAAGTGCTTATGGACATAATGACCATCTGATAGTCTCTGAGGGTGACTTGGTAGAGCAGGGACAGGTGATTGCAGCTATGGGCTTAGGGCCAGGACAACAACCTCAACTTCACTTTGAGATTCGGCGTAATGGCGCATCTGTTGATCCCCTAATCTATCTTCCTAGATAACAAAGGAAGTTTAAAAAAGACTTACAGTGTAAGGAATAATGCAGCGACTACAGCACGATTTTCATGCACTAAAACATTGTATGTTCTGCATGCTGCCGGTGTATCCATAATCTCTAACCCAATTCCTTGGTTAGCTGCTTCAGCCATTAAATCTAGATTTGGAATGCATACGGAGTTGCCAGTTCCAAGAATTATAAGCTCTGGCTCAAAAGCTATTGCTAGCTCAAGGTCTGCAAGGGTAAGGGAGTTGGGGTCTGATACATTCCAATCAGTTAGTAGATTTTGGGCTGATATTATTAAATGACTATGTATCCATTGTTCGCCTACCCGCACGCATCCTGCGTCCCATGCGGAAATTAAATTAGCATCTGAACTTTCCCTGATAAACTTGATAAGCTTTCTCCGATTAGGGGCAGACTGGATTATAAGCGTATATCTTGTGCTAAGAATCGAAGAACGTTCAAAAATACGTGGATCAGATTATTGGTCATGGCCTGAAGGTACACATCGTGTGATTCGGCAGGTTTTTTCTCGTCGAGAAATACAGTCGACATCAGAAATTGACCTATCTTTGAGAGGATTGCGTCCTGTAGGCGAATTCCAATCCCTCGATAAGGCAGTAGATCTAATAATTCGTCATAGGGGTAATAAAATCACTATAGTTGGTGATTTTGATGCGGATGGTGCAACTAGTACCTCACTAATGCTTCTTTGTTTGCGGTTGTTTGGCTTTAAGGATGTATCGTTTTTTATTCCAGACCGTTTTAAGCTTGGTTATGGCCTCACTGTTGAGCTAGTTGAACAGATACAGAGCAAAGCCCCTGAACTAATTGTGACAGTAGATAATGGGGTTACTAGTGTGGCAGGAGTTGCGGCTGCTCGAGAACTAGGGATCGATGTTCTAGTTACCGACCACCATTTACCTGGAAAGGAGTTGCCAGCTGCAAATGTCATTATTAACCCAAATCTTGTTGATAATGATTTTTTAGGTAAAAACCTTGCTGGTGTAGGAGTGTCCTTTTACCTTTTAGCAGCATTAGGGCGTCGCCTTGGTCTTTCTTCGATTGTGCCTGATTTTTTAGATTTAGTTGCTTTAGGAACGATAGCTGATCTTGTAAAACTAGATCATAGTAATCGTATATTGATTGAACAAGGTCTTGCAAGAATACGTGCGGGATCCTGTCGTCCTGGGCTATTAGCTTTATGCAAGGTAGCTAAGATACCTCATCATACAGTCACGGGAACAACATTAGCTTATCAAATTGCTCCAAGGCTAAATGCCGCTGGCCGACTAGATGATATGTCAATAGGGGTCCGTTGTTTATTGACGAACTCCCCGGAAGAAGCCTTAAGCCTAGCAAAACAACTACATAACTTTAATCAAGATAGGCAAGTATTAGAGTCGAGAATGCATGCTGAGGCGATAGATCTTATGGATGCTGAGGACTCTATAGTAGATGGAGAATTATCCCCCGTTCTTTGCTTATTGAGAGACGATTGGCATGAGGGAGTGGTAGGTTTAGTAGCGTCTAAGATTAAGGATAAATATAACCGTCCAGCATTTGCCTTTGCTCCTACAGAATCCGGGTTTTTGAAAGGATCTGGTAGATCTATTGCTGGATTTCATCTCCGTGACGCGCTTGTGGCTGTTGATTCTCAACATCCTGGACTGATAAGTCGATTTGGAGGGCATGCAATGGCAGCAGGTCTTACTCTAAAATCTACCGGGTATGATTTATTCCAGGTTGCTATAAAGTCATTTGGAGAGAAAAGTCTTGGTCCAGAAGACTTTGACGAAAAAATTATGACAGACGGTGTCTTGCTTGATAGTGAGTTAACTCTGGAGGTTGCATCTTTACTCAATGATGTTGGGCCTTGGGGTCAGGGTTTCCCAGAACCTCTTTTTGAAGGCTCGTTTTTGTTACTCAGTCAACGTGTACTAGGTGATAAGCATTTAAAAATGTCCATAAAGACTCATAGCAATAATAAACCTCTAGATGCAATAGCATTTAATTGTGCTCCAGAAAACTTGCAGGTAGGCGAGTTACTTCATCTTGTTTACCGATTGAATGTAAATACTTATTACGCATCACCTAAGATTCAGCTTATTGTTGAACATATCCAGCCCTTTGAAGTTTAGCCATGTGAGTGAGACCTGATTGCGCTATTATTTAGCGCCCCTTGGTATCTGGATAGAATATGGAATTTGGTGAGCTTAATTCAAAGATTTCTGAGCTTCATGGACGTTGTATTGCCCTTAGGGGGTATCTTTGACTATGAAGGTAAGCTTGAAAGACTTGAGGAGGTTGATAGAGAGCTTGAAGACCCTGCTGTATGGGAGGATCAAAGTCGAGCTCAAGGTCTTGGAAAGGAACGCGCTAGTCTTGAATCAATAATAACTACTCTTGATAGGATAGGCTCGTTTCTGACTGATGCAGATCAGTTATCTAGGCTTGCGCGTGAGGAGGCTGATGATGAGGCTCTTCAGGATATTTCTGATGATGTTATAAAAACCCAAAAAGAAGTTCAGCGCTTAGAGTTTTTTCGTATGTTTTCCAAAGAGATGGATGCGCATAATGCTTATCTTGATATTCAGTCTGGGTCTGGTGGTACTGAAGCGCAGGATTGGGCTGAGATGTTGTTTAGAATGTATCTTCGGTGGGCAGAGTCTCGTGGATTTGAAGCAGAGATACTTGAGTATTCCCCTGGAGATGTTGCAGGACTTAAAAGCGCCAGTGTTTTATTAAGCGGAGATTATGCTTATGGCTGGGTAAGAACTGAAACTGGTGTTCATCGTTTAGTGAGAAAATCACCTTTTGATGCAGGCCATAGACGACATACTTCTTTTGCTGCCATTTTTGTTTCGCCTGAAATTGAGGATGAGGTGGATGTTGAGATAGACCCAAGCGATCTTAGGGTTGATGTCTATCGTGCAAGTGGGGCTGGAGGGCAGCATGTCAATAAGACTGAATCAGCCGTGCGTATTACACATTTGCCTTCTGGGATCGTCGTTCAATGTCAGAATGATCGTTCTCAGCATAAGAATCGTGCAACAGCAATGGGGCAGCTAAGAGCACGGTTATATGAGCAGGAGCAACAAAAACGTCAAGAAGAGGCAGAGTCTTTGGAAAAAGGTAAAGCAGATATCGGTTGGGGTAGCCAGATTCGTTCCTATGTGCTTGACCAGTCAAGAATTAAAGATTTGCGTACGGGTTTTGAAAGTGGAAACCCTAGTGCCATACTGGATGGTGATCTTGATCCTTTTCTTGAGGAAAGTTTGAAACAAGGTTTATAAGAAATGTCAGAATCAATAGAGAAAACCTCACAAGGTGAAAATAAACTTATCACTGAAAGGCGTGAGAAGCTTGATAGGCTTCGTGATGGAAATGCTTTTCCAAATGATTTTTGTCGTGACTCGCTAGCAGGCGAACTGCTTTCTGCCTATGGGGAGCGAAAGGCATCTGCTTTTGATGGGGAATCTATTTCTGTGCGCGTCGCGGGTCGTATGATGGCGAAACGAGTGATGGGTAAGGCTAGCTTCGTTAAAATCCAGGATAGTTCTGGCCAAATACAGCTTTATGTAGAACGTGACCGGGTCTCTGCAGAGACTTACCAGGCCTTTAAGTCTTGGGATGTTGGAGATATTTTAGGGGCTGAGGGGGAGCTTTTTAAGACTAAAACTGGTGAGTTGTCGGTACGTACAGGTAATTTACGGTTGCTTGTAAAATCTCTTCGTCCGATGCCTGAAAAATGGCATGGTCTTGTAGACCAAGAGCTAAAGCTTAGGCAGCGTTATTTGGATTTAATCGTTAGCGAAGAAACTCGCCATGTATTTCAAATACGCAGGGAAATCATACGTTTTTTGAGATCATCTCTTGATTCATTGGGTTTTGCGGAAGTTGAAACCCCGATGATGCACCCAATACCTGGAGGAGCTCTCGCCAAACCTTTTACAACTCATCACAATGCATTGGACATGCCACTTTATCTGCGTGTAGCTCCTGAACTTTATCTAAAGCGTTTGCTGGTTGGAGGATTAGATCGTGTATATGAAATCAATCGAAGCTTCCGTAATGAAGGCATCTCAACCCAACATAATCCTGAGTTTACGATGCTTGAGATCTATCAAGCTTATGCAAACTATAGAGATCTTATAGGTCTTACTCAGACGCTTATTCGAGAGTCAGCGCGTGCAGTGCTCGGTACTGACCAGTTGAACTATCAAGATCAAATTATTGATTTAAAAAGTGACTTTGAGGTTATGACGATTGAGAAAGGGCTTGTTCAGCATAATCCTGATTTGGCTGGTAACCCTAGGGATCTTGAGCAATTACGTTTAGTTTGTGATAAGCGTGCAATTAAGTATAAGGATGATGATGGCGCGGGTAAGTTACAGATCGAATTGTTTGAGGCAACCGTAGAGAGGCATTTGGCAGGCCCCGTGTTTGTTACTGAGTATCCAGCAGAGGTTTCGCCGCTAGCACGCTGTAAAGATGATGATGCTTTCCTTACGGATCGATTCGAACTATTTATTTTTGGTAGAGAAATAGCAAATGGATTCTCCGAGCTAAATGATCCAGAGGATCAGGCGAGGAGGTTTCAAGAACAGGCACAAGCAAAGGCAAAAGGTGACGATGAGGCTATGTATTTTGATAATGATTACATCAGAGCTTTAGAATATGGAATGCCCCCAGCAGCTGGTTTAGGTATCGGTATTGATAGACTAATAATGTTGATGACGGACTCTCCATCGATTCGTGATGTTCTTCTATTTCCTCACCTAAAGCCTGAATCTTAAAGAGTATCCCAAGGCAGAGGTTCCCACATTAAAGGTTTCTGTGGCTCTTTAGAAAGATTCAAAGGTTTTTTAGCTGCATCAATCCTTATGATTGCTAGTAGCTCTACACGTTGTGAATTTGTTTGGACGCTACGTATAACTTCGCCTATAGGCGTTCCTTCTAGGTCAACTAATACACTGCCGATACTTGGTGGACAAGACAGAGAGCCTGAGTATCGAAACACACGACGTTTAACTTTCCCAAGATTTTGAATGCGTGCAATTACTTCCTGTCCTGGATAACAGCCTTTTTTAAAGGATAATGCACCAAGCTTATCCAGGTTTAGCATCTGGGGTGTGAAACGTTGGCTTAGTGCAGGTGAAATGTTAATTAATCCCGTTTGAATTTCAGCAAGTTCTCCTTCTAAATCAGTAGTGGTTTCAAACTCTGATTCAGTTGAATTTTTCCTGTCCTTTGGTGCTACTAGATAAGTAGCATGAGAATTTAATTTAAACATTAAAGAATCGTCTTTTCTGACGATATTTTTATATTCATGATCTAGGGCTTTATTATGGTCTTCAATCCGTAAATCAAGATTGTTTAATAGGATTGCTCCAAACCATTTTGAAGAAACGTCACAAATTTCCACATTATCCCGTAATACAAATAAGTTTAATTTTTGGGTGATATTTTCAGAATTTTCTCCATGGACCATGAGAAGCCAGCCATCGTCATATGTAAAAACATGAAAAAGAGCAAGTACTCGACCTTTAGAGTCATGCCATGCAGCAAGAGTAGCTTTATCAGGCCCTTTTAAATCAATATTTTGGCTTAGTTGTGCATTGAGAAATGTTTCTGCATCAGCACCCTTCACTTTAATAAAGCGAATAGCGGGAAGTAGGTGAAATATTGGTCGCATAGTCTTAGTCACAATTGCTATTTTAGTCTATAAACATAGTCTCTTCTTTTTTTGTAGTCTTAGATAGTGCGAAAAAACATGGTTTCTGGCAGACTTAATAAATGCGCAGGCTTCAAAAAGCAGATAAGTGTCAGGACAGAGGAGTTGCGCCCGGTACGGAAACCAAAAATGGGAACGACGGTGGTGTCTCGTCGGCTTCCGAAAGCGGGCAAACAGAAAGGCCGCAAGAGGTCGATGGACCTAAAGGGCCAGAGCCAACCCGATTTGGTGATTGGGAGCGGGCGGGCCGTTGCATTGATTTCTAACGTAAGCGGATACATTCATACCGCAACTGTATTGCCCTAAAAAGGAACTTAAAAACAATGAAAATGGTAGAGCGGCCATTATCGCCGCATTTGCAGATCTATCGCCCTCAGATCACCAGTGTATTGTCCGTTATGCATCGAGGTACAGGGATCACTTTATCTTTAGGTGCCTTTGTACTTCTTTATTGGCTAGTTTCAATTGCAGGGGGAGAACAGGCATATGACAACGCTCATACTATTCTAAGCAGTGGGCTCTTTAAGCTTTTTTATATTGGCTGGTGTTTTTGTTTTTTCTACCATCTTGGTAATGGTGTACGTCATTTGGTTTGGGATGTAGGTATTGGACTTGATCCAGCTCATTATCATATGAGTGGATGGTGCGTGGTTATTTTTTCTCTGATTGCTTCAGTGAGTTACTCACTAGTGGTTATTTTATAGGTGCTTGGTGATGAGTCTTGTCAGTCCGCTAAATAAAGTTATAGGGCTTGGTTCTGCTAAAGAGGGGGCAGAACACTGGTGGATGCAGCGACTATCAGCTGTTGCGCTTATACCCCTTGGTTTATGGTTTTCGGTTGCTTTAGGTGCTATGGATCAACTGGATTACAGTTCCGTAGTGGAATTTGTTAGGCATCCAGTTAATAGTATTTTGCTTATTCTTACGTTGATTACTATGACCTATCACTCTCAACTGGGTGTACAGGTGGTTGTGGAAGACTATG
Organism: Proteobacteria bacterium UBA6522; assembly: GCA_002434915.1. GTDB lineage: Bacteria > Pseudomonadota > Gammaproteobacteria > Steroidobacterales > Rariloculaceae > UBA6522. The sequence continues at coordinate 7,027 of DJLG01000140.1, read as the reverse complement.
TACATTCCTCAAGCTTGAAGATTATTACGATTGTTGCCGTTTCCTTTGCTCATATCCTAGTAGCAGTAACTGGGGTTTTTGCGATATTAAAGGTGGCTTTAGGGGCGGCAATATGACTAAAGAGTATGAGTTCATAGACCACACTTATGACGTAGTTGTTGTAGGGGCTGGAGGTTCTGGGCTGCGCGCAACACTTGGTTTGGCTGAACAGGGTCTCAGTACTGCATGTATTTCAAAAGTTTTTCCAACCCGAAGTCATACTGTTGCAGCACAGGGTGGCATTAGTGCAGCCCTTGGCAATATGGGAGATGATGATTGGCGTTGGCATATGTATGACACTGTTAAAGGCTCTGATTGGTTGGGCGATCAGGATGCTATTGAGTATATGTGTAAAGAGGCGCCAGCTTCTGTTGTAGAGCTTGAACATTATGGTGTGCCTTTTTCCCGAACTGAGGATGGGCTTATATATCAACGTCCTTTTGGAGGCATGACAACAAATTACGGTGAGGGCACAGCACAGCGAACATGTGCAGCAGCCGACCGAACAGGTCATGCAATGTTGCATACACTTTACCAACAGTCGCTAAAACATGAGGCTGAATTTTTCATTGAATATTTTGCAATTGATCTCATCATGGAAAATGGAGTTTGTTGTGGAATAGTAGCTCTTGACCTCGCAGAGGGGCGCTTACATAGATTTCGTTCAAAGATGGTGATCCTGGCTACAGGAGGCTATGGCCGAGCTTATTTTTCTTGCACGGCAGCTCATATTTGTACAGGAGATGGTAATGCAATGGTGCAGCGTGCCGGACTCCCGCTGCAAGATATGGAGTTTGTCCAGTTTCACCCAACGGGTATTTATGGTTCGGGTTGCTTGATAACGGAGGGCTCTCGTGGAGAAGGAGGTTATCTCACAAATTCTGAAGGAGAACGGTTTATGGAGCGCTACGCTCCCAATGCTAAGGATTTGGCATCAAGGGATGTCGTAAGTCGTTCAATTACTATGGAGATTCGTGAAGGGCGTGGTGTTGGGTCAGAGCAAGACCATGTTCATCTGCACCTAGAGCATCTTGGAACAGATGTTATAGACGAACGTCTACCAGGTATTGCAGAGACGGCTAAGATTTTTGCTGGAGTTGATGTTACTAAAGATCCAATTCCAGTTATTCCGACGGTTCACTACAACATGGGAGGTATTCCCACAAACTTCTATGGAGAGGTAGTCAGTGCAAATAGTGAAAATGAAGAGTATGTAGTGCCTGGTCTAATGGCCGTGGGCGAAGCCGGTTGCGTTTCTGTGCATGGGGCTAATCGTCTTGGTTCAAATTCATTGATTGATTTGGTTGTTTTTGGACGTGCTGCAGCCATCCGTTGTGGTGAGTTAATTAAGCATGGCGATAGATTTTCAGCCCTTGCAAAGGATGCAGGTCAAGTGGCTGTTGATCGTGTAGATCGTCTTAGAAATGCTAAGGGTAGTACTTCAACAGCAGAACTGCGTTTGCAAATGCAGAGAGTCATGCAGAATCATGCGGCGGTCTTTCGTACCGGGGAGTCTCTTCAGGAAGGTATTAATCTTCTTGAGCCTATATTTTCAGGATTCTCAGATGTGTCGGTTGCTGATCGTTCTTTGATCTGGAATACCGATCTTATGGAAACTTTTGAGCTAGAAAATCTTTTGATCCAGGCGATGGGTACTATTAAGTCTGCTGCACATAGAACAGAGAGCCGCGGTGCTCAGGCACGGGAAGATTATCCAGATAGAGATGATGAGAACTGGATGAAGCATACCCTCGTATGGATCAATGAGTCAGGTGAAGCTCAATTTGGTGAGCGACCGGTTCAAATGAATACGCTAACAGATGATGTTGCGCCAATTCCACCTAAGGCGCGAACTTATTAATTAAGGAATAACAGAGGATAACTAATGGCGCAGTTCCGACTTCCAGTTAATTCAAGGGTAAAGCCTGGGAAGACCTTTGCTGGGGATGACCAGTCAAAGAATTTAAAAAAAATCTCTGTATACCGCTATGACCCAGATGCGGGCACGAATCCAACCCTCGATACTTATGATGTGGACATGGATAAATGTGGGCCTATGGTTCTAGATGCTTTGATTAAGATAAAAAATGAGATTGATCCTACGCTAACCTTTCGCCGTTCATGTCGAGAGGGCATATGTGGTTCATGCGCGATGAACATTGATGGGGTCAATACACTCGCTTGTCTTAAGCCAGTGGAGGAGGTAAGGGGTACGGTTAAGATTTATCCGCTTCCCCATATGCCTGTAGTTAAAGATTTAGTACCAGATTTGACTAATTTTTATGCTCAGTATGCATCCGTAAAGCCATGGCTTGAAGCTAAGACACCGCCTCCACCAGATAAAGAAAGACTTCAGTCCAAGGAAGACCAGGGAAAGATTAATGAGCCATCAGCCTGCATTCTATGCGCTTGCTGTTCTACTGCATGTCCCAGTTATTGGTGGAATTCGGATCGATATCTTGGGCCAGCAGCATTACTGCAGTCATATCGTTGGATAGTTGACAGTAGAGACGAGTCCACAGGAGAACGCTTGGATTCGTTAGAAGATCCATTCAGACTTTATAGATGTCATACGATTCTTAATTGTACCCAGGCTTGTCCAAAGGACCTTAACCCTGCTAAAGCGATTTCTGAAATTAAGAAATTGATTGCTCATCGTCGGCACTAGGTGGCTTTTGACGGAGTTTTTATCAACTGAGACTGCAAAACTACGATGGCGTTGTCGGCGTGGCATGCGAGAGCTTGATGTTTTACTCATTACTTTTCTAACGCAATCATATGAAAGCTTACCTGTCGAGCAAAAAAATCTTTTTTCTGAGTTGCTGGAACTACCGGATCCCGAGCTTCACGCGCACCTTTTAGGAAAATACAAATGTGATCCTATTATGGAAAAACTGCTTCAACGTATGAGAGTATTTAGTTCAGATTAAATTAATTTATGAAATGTGCAGAGTAATAACACTTTTTCCCAGTTGTCAGAAGATTATCTTAGCGTACGTGCTCGCGTAAGTTCACTTTGCAGTGGTGGTTTGGTGGAACTTGACCTATTAGGTGATAAGGCATGTAGTGGTTGTGATGGAGGATGTCTTTGGCGTTGGAGGTCTGCTCCGCCACTACGGATAAAAAACTCTTTACAGACTCACGTCAATGAACTTGTGACTGTTTCTGTGAGTTCGCGGTCTTTAATGCTTGGAACGCTTTTTTTACATGGATTACCATGGGCAGGACTTCTATCTGGTGCTGTGCTAGGTATAAGCAGTTTTGGGAATGATTTGGGAACTTTTATTGGGTCATTAGGTGGGCTTGTCACTGGGTCCTTATTAGGCCGCTATTGCGAAAAATATATCCATATATCGCCCATAGTTTTGTCTGATTAAGATAATCTGACTTTATACTTTGCTATTTATTACGAAGAGTCATTAAAGATTCTGTGATTACTAAATATATGGTTTGATAATTGAACTCAAGATAGAAGAGGACTGCAGCATAAGCAGGGTATAATGAATTTTATTTGTCTATCTCGTGTTCGGCCATGGAACGGATCCGAAATTTTTCAATAATTGCTCATATCGATCACGGTAAATCTACCCTTGCCGATCGGTTAATACAGTTGTGTGGTGGTTTGTCAGATAGAGAAATGGCTGATCAAGTTCTTGATTCTATGGATCTAGAGAGAGAGCGTGGAATCACTATTAAGGCGCAAAGTGTTGCTCTTGAGTATTGCGCTAAGGATGGTAAAACCTACCAGCTTAATATCATTGATACCCCTGGACATGTGGATTTTTCATATGAGGTTTCACGTTCTCTTGCTGCATGTGAGGGAGCTTTATTGGTTGTCGATGCAGCTCAGGGTGTTGAGGCTCAGAGCGTTGCAAACTGTTATTCAGCAATTAGTCTGGATTTAGAGGTATTACCAGTTATCAATAAGATTGATTTGCCTTCTGCAGACCCAGATCGTGTTGTTAATGAGATTGAAGAAATTATTGGTCTGAGTGCCCAAGATGCTCTACATATTAGTGCTAAAACCGGTAAAGGTATTGAAGATCTGTTAGAAGAGATTGTAAACATCATTCCTTCCCCTAAGGGCAATGTAAATGCTCCACTACAGGCTCTGATTATTGACTCATGGTTTGATAGTTATGTCGGTGTTGTGTCTCTGGTTAAGGTTGTGAATGGTAAGTTATCTAAAGGGAGCAAGATCGAGATTTTTTCTACTGTAAGGCGTTATAAGGTTGATCGTGTTGGCGTTTTTACTCCGAAAATGACAGATCATGAGTGTTTAGAGGCAGGTGAAGTCGGATATGTTATAGCTGGTATAAAAGAGGTTGATGCTGCTCCGGTTGGAGACACCATTCGTGAACAGGGTTTTGGAGATACTCAGCCCTTGCCAGGGTTTGAACGTATTCAGCCTCGAGTTTTTGCTGGGTTATTTCCAATTGATTCTGATGACTTTGAGGATTTTAGGGAGGCGTTAGAAAAATTAAGACTAAATGATGCGGCTCTAAATTTTGAACCAGAATCTAGTCTTGCTCTTGGTTTTGGGTTTAGGTGTGGTTTCCTAGGTATGTTACACCTAGAAATAGTCCAGGAACGATTGGAAAGAGAATACGATATCGAGCTGATTTCTACAGCGCCTACAGTAGTTTATGAAATAGAAACTAGCGGCGGAGACATTATAAAGATAGATAATCCAACGCAACTTCCTGATAGGGGGCAAATTAAAGAGATTAGAGAACCCTTGATTATTGCTAATCTTTTGTTGCCCAAAGAGTTCGTTGGTGGCGTATTAAAGCTATGTGAAGAGAAGCGTGGAAAGCAACGTAAGCTCCAATATCTAGGGAATCAAATTACCCTTGAGTATGAGCTTCCTTTGGCAGAAGTAGTGCTAGATTTTTTTGACCGTCTAAAATCTATAAGTCGTGGTTATGCTTCATTTGACTATCAATTTTCTCGGTTTGAGTCAGCGGATTTAATAAAACTAGATATTCTGATTAATAAAGAACGAGTTGATGCAATGTCTATGATTATGCATAAAAATTTTGCGGATAGGCGTGGGCGTCAGTTAGTGGAAAAGTTGAAAGATGTTGTTCCTCGTCAACAATTTGAAGTTTCTATTCAGGCGGCCGTTGGTGGGCAGATAATTGCCCGTAGCACGGTTAAGGCATTAAGAAAGGATGTTACTGCAAAACTGTATGGTGGAGATGTAACAAGAAAGAGGAAGTTGTTAGAGAAACAGAAAGCTGGAAAGCGCCGTATGAAGCAGCTTGGTTCGGTTGAAATTCCTCAGGAGGCCTTCCTAGCCGTCTTGCAGACAGACAGAAAATGACGAATACTCGCCTCCTATTTTTTATGAGAACTTAGGGTGGCTCTTGGACTTTTCATTACTACTTGTTATTGCTACGACTATCTCTGGCCTTATTTGGTGCTTAGATAGCGTTATCTTTAAGCGTCGTAGAGTGGCGCTAGAAAGTGAGTTTAGCTCAGGCCAGAAGTATCGTTCAGAACCAATCTTGGTGGAATATGCTCGTTCCTTTTTTCCTGTTTTGTTCCTTGTGCTTGTTTTAAGATCATTCCTGTTTGAACCATTTCGAATACCATCTGGCTCTATGATGCCAACTCTATTGGACGGTGATTTTATTTTTGTGAGTAAGTTTTCATATGGTTTAAGACTTCCAGTGATAAATACTAAGATATTTGATATTGGAGAGCCGGCGCGTGGCGATGTTGTTGTTTTTAGATTGCCTGCTGACCCGAGTATTAACTACATCAAACGAGTTGTTGGTTTGCCAGGAGATGTGGTGGTTTATGAATCAGCTGATAAAGAATTAAGTATTAATGGCGAAGTGGTTTCTTTAGAACTTATTGGTGACTATGAAGGTAATCCAGGTATACAGTTAGGCAGAGAGAGCCTGGGAGACCAAGAACATGACTTATTACATATTCGTAGTAGGTTTAGCCCAGGCGGTACTTATGTGGTGCCCGAAGGCCATTACTTTGTTATGGGAGATAATCGTGATAATAGTCAGGATAGTCGATTTGAAAGTGTTCGGTTTATTCCTGAGTATCATATGGTAGGTAAAGCACTGAGGATCTGGATGAACTGGCGCTGGCCTGGTGATGGAGGACCCCGGTGGGGGCGTATAGGCCAAAGTATTGAGTAAAAAATGACTGTAATTTTTCTGTGGATATGGCAGTGTTAGATACTGGCTTATAGAATGCTAATATCAGATAAGCAAGCCATCATTCAACTTTGGCAATTGATCAAAATTATAACTTTCCACTTGTTGTAAATGTTTGACTTCTAAAACTTCTAAAAAAGCCAGCTCTGAGAAGGTAGTTGCTGCCCAGCTTGATTGGGCCAATGCACAGCTTGGGTATAAATTTAAGAATTCAGATCTGCTTGAGCAAGCATTAACTCACCGTAGCGCTTCTAAAAAAAATAATGAACGCCTTGAGTTTCTTGGCGATGCTTTGCTGAGCTTTGTTGTTGCTCAGAAACTTTTTAATGTTAAAGGTGCAGAATCTGAGGGGGATATGAGCCGTATGAGAGCGGAGCTTGTTAAAGGGGAGACATTAGCTGATATTGGAAGAGAGTTAAAGTTGGAATCACATGTCATTATTGGCGCAGGAGAGCAGAACTCAGGGGGTGGGAATCGTTCCTCCGTGCTTGCTAATGCCGTAGAAGCATTGATCGGTGGAATACTTTTAGATGGTGGCTTCGCAGAAGCAGAGAAATGCATAAATCGGCTTATAAGTGATAGGTTTGAAATGCTACCCGATGCAGCAAGCCTTAAAGATGCAAAAACTAAGCTGCAAGAATGGCTACAGGCTCGAGGCCTTGGTCTGCCAGAATACAATGTAAGCTCAATGGAAGGGCCTCCTCATAAAAGAATTTTCATAATCCAATGTTCTGTAGGAGAAGATGCTGTTATGGGACATGGTTTGAGCCGAAGAAATGCAGAGCAAGATGCTGCAAAACATATGCTAT
>DJLG01000189.1 GCA_002434915.1 Proteobacteria bacterium UBA6522 | reverse complement strand
CCAGGTGCATGCGCGCACTTTTGAACTGCTTGGAGCTGAACCTGAAATTATGGATCTGACTGAAGCCATTGAACGGGTAAAGGCTAATACACTTGATGCTCAGGAGAATCCATTCGCCAATACAGTGACCTACGGTGTACATAACTTTCATCAGTTCCATACCGCAAGTAATCATTTCTATATTTCTAGGCCAATTTTTTTACATCGACCTACATTTGAGTCCTGGCCAGAGGAGCTACAGCTTGAGATGCAGGCAGCTGTCAGTGATGCCGTTGCATTTCAGCGTAGCTTAAAAGATGGAGAGGAACAGGCTGCGGCATTAGCGATTCGGGAATCAGGTGGGGAAATTGCAGACCTAACACCTGAGGAAGTTCAGGTCTTTGTTGATACAGTAGCTCCTATTTACGATGAGGCACGAGGTCAGTACCGTCAGGAATTGTTGAATCTAGTGGGCCTATAAATGATCAAAGAAGGTGATAAGTGTGACAACTCAACTATTTAGAAAGATTTTTCGCATTGGTTTCTTTCTGAGTGCTCTTGTTTTTTCAGCCAGTGTTCTAGCAGATACACCCGAATTGATTCGTGCACTACAGTCGGGTGAGCATATTGCACTTATGCGCCATTCAATAGCACCAGGTACAGGCGATCCTTCTAATATGCGTATTGGTGATTGTTCTACCCAAAGAAACCTTTCTGATGGAGGAAGGGTTCAGGCCGGAGAGATTGGACAGACCTTACGCGCGAGTGGACTGACTGAAGCAAGATTGGTATCTAGTCAGTGGTGTCGATGTCTTGAGACGGCGAGATTGCTGTCTATTGGAGAGGTCGAAGAACTTGCGTTTTTGAACTCACTTATTGCCTATAGAGGACAGAATGCTGAGATGACCGCCGGTCTTAGACACTGGGTAAGTGAGCAGGATCTTAGCACCCCAACAATACTTGTCACTCATTCAGTAAATATTGGCGCATTGATAGGTAGCTACCCCCGAGAGGGAGAGATTATTCTCGCTCGTCGTACCGAATCCAGCGATTTAATTATAGTTGGCTCTATTCAACCTTAATAAAGTACAAATATTAATTTTTTAGAAATACTCTCAAGCTACTACTAGACTTATTACCGCAGAATGAGTCTTAGGATTAGAATATTTGTCAGGGACGATCAGCAATCTGAATAAATGATCGGGGCTCTGGGCCAGTATAATCGGCAGCAGGCCTTATTAGTTTATTGTTAGCACGTTGTTCAATGATATGAGCTGCCCAACCGCTAATGCGAGAACATACGAAGATCGGAGTAAATAATTCCGTTGGTATACCCATAAAGTGGTATGCAGAAGCACTAAAAAAATCCAAGTTTGGAAAAAGTTTTTTTTCATCCCACATAAGTTTTTCAATAGCTACTGAAATGGGGTAGATATTTGTATCATTTGCGCTTTCTGAAAGTTTTTTGGACCATGATTTAATGATTTGATTACGTGGGTCTGATTCTCGGTAAACTGCATGCCCAAAACCCATAATTTTTTCTTTTCGGCTAAGCATTTTTTTTAAGCCACTTATGGCATTTTCTGGATCAGAAAACTGCTGGATCAGTTCCATAGCAGCCTCATTTGCTCCACCATGAAGTGGCCCCCGTAATGTACCTATTGCACCAGTAACAGCCGAATACATATCCGATAGAGTTGCAGCACAGACTCTTGCTGTAAAAGTGGATGCATTAAACTCATGTTCAGCATAAAGAATTAATGATACATCCATACCTTTTTTATGCAGATCATTAGGGCTATAGCCATGTAACAGATGAAGGAAATGTCCTGCTAGGCTTTCCTCATCAGTAGAGGTGGTTGTTCGTTTTCCACTGGAGGAAAAGTGATGCCAATACATGAGTATTCCAGGGAATATGGCCATAATCCGATTGGCTGTATCCAATTGCGAAGAAAAAGAGTCCTCTGGTTCAAGTGTTCCGAGCATTGAGCAACCAGTTCGCATAACATCCATAGGGTGAGCACCTGCTGGGATTCTCTCTAATACTGCTAAGAGTTCGGGCGGGACTTCTCGAAGCTTCTTTAGTTGCTGTTGATATTCAGTGAGCGTTTGCTTGTTTGGTAGTTCACCGTAGAGAAGAAGATAGGCTACTTCTTCAAAAGAGGCATGCTTAGCTAACTCGAGGATGTCATAGCCGCGGTAGTTGAGCCCATAACCATCCATGCCACAGGTTGCTATTGCTGTTTCTCCAGCTGAGATACCTCTTAGCCCTTCACCGCTAGTCATTTTTTAGCCTCACTGCCAAACAATCGGTTTAATTTATCTTCATAAGAGTGATAGTCCAATGCCGCATATAATTCATCGCGTGTCTGCATCCGGTCTATTACTGATGCTTGAGTTCCCTCATTGCGGATAGTCTGATAAACCATAAGTGCAGCATTGCTCATTGCCCTAAATGCGGATAAGGGGTAAAGAACTATGCTGATACCAACCCCTGCAAGTTCCTTAACCGTGAACTGGGGCGTTAGCCCAAACTCTGTTAGATTGGCTAGCACTGGTACGCTCACCGAATTGGTAAAAGCTTGATAGTTATCAAGTGTGTATAACGCTTCCGCAAAAATCATGTCAGCACCAGCCTCAATATAAGCTGCTACCCTGTCCAGGCTTGCTTCCTGTCCTTCACTAGCAAAGGCATCAGTGCGTGCCATAACTACAAACTCCTCATCAGTGCGAGCATCCACTGCCGCTTTTATACGGTCGCACATTTCCACAGTACTAACAGTTGATTTATTAGGCCGATGACCGCAGCGTTTTGCTTGCTCTTGGTCTTCTATATGTATGCCCGCAGCGCCAGCTCGAATCATCTCTTTTGAGGTGCGTGCGATATTGAAGGCAGTTCCCCACCCTGTATCTACATCTACAAGTAAAGGTAAGGGAGTTACACCTTTTATTCTACGTACGTCTTCTAAAACATCATTCATGCTGGTTACTGCAAGATCAGGCATGCCAAATGAAGCATTAGCTACGCCGGCCCCAGAAAGATAAAGTGCTTCGAATCCAGCCTGTTGTGCGAGTAATGCACAATAGGCATTAATTGCTCCAGGCATTTGAAGAGGTTTGTTGCGTGAGACAGCTGCCCTAAAGTTTTTTCCTTGTGATTCAATCATGTTTGTTTCTCTTCGATTATGGCATTAGAGCCTTTTTTATTTTCCAGTTGTAGGGCAATGTTTTTCTGAGCACCAGAGATATGTCGCCTCATTAGTATTTCTGCAAGTTCCTCATCTCTTACAGCGATACTCTCTAAGATTTGGCGGTGTTGGGCTAGTGCTTTTTGAGGCCTTGATGCGATACGACTAGATTGATATCGGTACATTCGAACAAGGTGGTATAACTCACCGCAAAGCAAATTAATTAGCTTTTCATTTTCGCAGCCTCGCACGATACGGAAGTGAAAATCTAGATCTCCTTCATCTTGAAAGTATTCGCGACCATCAGCACGGTTAATAGCGACCTCATGTTTATCAAGTAATATCCTAAGTTCATCTATTTCTCTGTGTGACATATGCTGAGCTGAGAGACGAGCTGCCATACCTTCAAGGGCCTCTCTGACAGTGTAGACCTCTAATACCTCATTTCGGTTTAATGTGATTACACGAGCGCCGGCATGGGGGATGTGACAAACCAGTCCACGACCTTCAAGTAGTCGTATTGCTTCTCGAAGGGGTCCCCGGCTAACAGAATACCGGGTAGCAAGTTCAGATTCGCTGATCTTTGTTCCTGCCGGTATTTCCCCACTTACGATGGCATGGGTTAAATTATCAATCAGACGCCCTGGAAGAGTTCGATGTTCTTCTTCAATAAGACGCATATTATCTAGTCCAAAGACTCATGAAATTTTTTACTTCGATAGATTCGAGTTGAATTTGCCCACTACAGGCATTTGAAATTATTTCGGCTTGTTCAGGTTTGAAACGACTAAGAAGACTTTTTTGAAACTTTTCGAGAAGCAACGGGATTCCCTCTTCTCTTCGTCTCTGATGTCCGACCGGATAGTTAACGACTATCTGATCAGTATATGAACCATCTTTGAAGAAAATTTGCACAGAGTTACCTATTGCACGCTTTTCAGAGTCCATGTAATCGATGCTGAACTGCTTATTTTCTATGACTTTCATTTTTTCTCTTAATTGATCAACAGCTGGATCCTCTGCAATATTATCCTCATAGTCATCAGCTGTGAGCCTTCCATGAATCAAGGGAATTGCAACCATATATTGTAGGCAGTGATCTCTATCAGCAGGGTTCATTAATGGGCCAGACTTATCAATTATTCGAACTCCTGCTTCCTGAGTTTCAATCTCTATGCGTTCTATGTCTTGCAGTCGGTTCTTGACTAAGGGATGCAGTGAAATTGCTGCCTCTACAGCAGTTTGTGCATGGAACTCTGCAGG
>DJLG01000101.1:3110-3346 GCA_002434915.1 Proteobacteria bacterium UBA6522 | reverse complement strand
AATATAGTTAATGCGTAGCGGATTAATATCATGCAGTGTTTTTAGTGGTCCCTTTGGGTTCCACCATTGCTGGGACAATGAGTTGAACTTATCGATCTCAGCAGAATCATTAACATTGTTTTTATTTGAGAATGTATTGTTCACAAAGACAGTACCTTTTTGGTCCACTTATTAGACTCTATAACTATGGATTCGATGTCCATACGCGTAAATTCGCGTTCTTTGAGTAGATGGTT
>DJLG01000101.1:0-2771 GCA_002434915.1 Proteobacteria bacterium UBA6522 | reverse complement strand
TCAGTAACGTTTTCTCTGTTTGTAGCATAGATAAGGTGGGAGAGAGGGTCGAGTACAGGTTGGGTATTAATTGTATTTAAATCTACACAAATAAGATCAGCACTCTTACCGGGTTCAAGAGAGCCTATTTCATTATCTAGCCCTAGAGCCTTTGCACCATTGATGGTAGCGAACTCCAACACTGTTTTAGATGGAAGTGCCGCTGCATCGTTAGCAATAAACTTTCCAAAAAGAGCAGTAGTATTCATTTCAGCCCAGAGGTTTAACTGATTGTTTGAGGCGGCTCCATCAGTTCCAAGGGCTACATTAACGCCAGCCGAAATTAGCTCAGCGGTAGGGCATGCACCACTAACAAGCTTAAGATTAGACCGGGGACAGTGAACTATGCTGCAACCAGAACTCGCTAGAAGACTAATTTCATCATGATTTAATTGCGTTGCATGAACTGCCATAAGTTGAGAATTTAATAATCCTAGTTTTTCTAGTCTTTGAAGGGGTCGCACCCCATTATTTTTTACAGCATCTTCTACCTCTTCAAGAGTTTCATGGACATGAATTTGGACTGGAACTTCTAATTCATCAGCAAGCTCTCTGATTCTTGAAAGAGTTGTATCTGAAACTGTATAAGGCGCATGGGGGGCAAACATAGTTGAGATAAGAGGGTTTTGCCTATGTAAATCATGTAATAGTAGACCTTTGCTGATGCAGTCTGAACCACTCGATGCCCAGGGGGTTGGGAAGTCAATAGCGATCATTCCTGCTACCATGCGAATTCCTGTTTTTAACGCAATTTCAGCCGAACTATCTGGGTAAAAATACATGTCTGCAAAACAGGTAATGCCCCCTTGAATCATTTCAGCAATTGCAACCAGCGTTCCATCTCTGACAAATTTTGGACTAACAAGCTTCATTTCAGCTGGCCATATCTTACTTTCAAGCCAAGTTTGCAAAGGGAGATCGTCTCCAAGACCTCGTAATAAGGTCATGGCGGCGTGAGTATGTGTGTTAATTAAGCCTGGCAGAGCAATATGATTGGGACGTTCATAAAGAACAGAAGGCTCAAATTTCGTAAGCGCCTTTTCTCTTGGTAGTACATCAAGAATCCTGCCTTTATTTACCGCAATGGTAAGGCCATTATGTACCTTCAGATCCGGTCTGACCCGAATCGTCCAATGGGGGCAAATGAGTGCGTCTATCGGTTGAGCCACGTGAAGAGAATTATATTCGAATATATTGATATTTTTGAGTGCATATAGTGGCTTAAAATTGATTTCAAAGCTACGGGCAACCGTCTGCTTATGGTAGAATTAGCACTGAATTTTGAATGCTTGGAGCTCGATTTCTTCGAGTGAATTTTGACCAAACATAAAAGGTCCAACAAACCGTTTTTTCTTAATATCTCAACCTTCTTAGTATTTGCAGAAAAGCTGAGAAGTATGAGTGTATGTGGTGAGCCATATGTCTGAAGAAGCAAAAAAAGAAACTTCAATTGCTCTTGAAGAGGAGATGAAGCAGTCTTATCTTGATTATGCGATGAGCGTTATTGTTGGTCGTGCATTACCAGATGTTAGAGATGGTTTGAAGCCAGTCCATAGAAGGGTTCTTTACGCTATGCGTGAACTTGGAAATGAATATAACCGTCCATATAAGAAGTCAGCAAGGATCGTTGGTAATGTTATTGGTAAATATCATCCGCATGGTGATACGGCTGTCTATGACACTATTGTACGTATGGCCCAAGATTTTTCTATGCGTTACATTTTAGTAGATGGGCAAGGAAACTTTGGTTCAGTTGATGGTGATGCTCCAGCTGCTATGCGTTATACAGAAGTTAGAATGGCACGCTTAGCTCAGGAACTTTTAGCTGATATAGATAAGCAAACCGTTGACTTTTCAGCTAATTATGATGAGTCAGAGCATGAACCTACGGTGCTTCCAACGCGAATTCCTAATCTATTAATAAACGGTTCTTCAGGTATTGCTGTGGGCATGGCGACAAATATTCCTCCTCATAATTTAGGGGAGGTAATCGATGGATGTCTAGCTTTATTAGAAAATCCTGAAACTACAGTTGCAGAGCTAATTCAGCTTATACCCGGGCCAGACTTTCCCACTGCTGGCCTTATATTTGGTTCGCAAGGTATGTCTAGTGCTTATAGCACGGGACGTGGGCGTGTATATATGAGGGCTAGAACTGAAATTGAGCCTTTGGATGGGCGGGGACGTGAAGCAATAGTTATTACAGAGATACCATATCAGGTTAATAAGGCACGTTTAATAGAAAAGATTGCAGAATTAGTCCGTGATAAGCGTTTAGAGGGAATTACTGAGCTTCGGGATGAGTCTGATAAAGATGGAATGCGTGTTGTTATCGAGCTACGTAGGGGTGAAATTTCAGAGGTAGTTCTAAATAATCTATACAAACAAACCCAGTTACAAAGCGTTTTTGGCATAAATATGGTTGGTCTTGTCGATGGTCAGCCAAAATTATTAGGTCTTAAGGCCCTACTACAGGCATTTTTACGTCATCGGCGAGAGGTTATAACAAGACGTACGATATTTGACCTTAGAAAGGCAAAGCAACGGGCACATATTCTAGAAGGCCAGACCGTTGCATTAGCAAACATTGATGAAGTGATAGATCTTATTAAGAAATCTGCTTCGGCGGCTGAAGCAAAAGTTGGGCTTCTTGCTAGAGACTGGTCACCTGGGGCTGTGGTAGACATGCTTAAGCGCGCTGGGGCTGAGATTACTCGCCCCGAAGATCTTGA
>DJLG01000059.1 GCA_002434915.1 Proteobacteria bacterium UBA6522 | reverse complement strand
TTTGGGATTATTGGTTATTTTATGGTTCGTTTTGATTACCCACGCATAACTTTAGTGATTGCCCTTGTTTTGGGAGGGATTGTAGAACGTAGTTACCATCAATCACTCATGATGTCTGGAGGTAGTCATGGTATTTTTTTTACGCGGCCCGTTGCAGATTTTTTATTAGTTCTGATTGCTATAAGTTTGATATTGCCTCTACTGAGATTGTTACTACATAGATTTAGGGCTTAATTTTAAGGCTTTCATTATTAACATTAATCTTCTATATCAGGTTCGTGCTCCCCTTTTTCTTCTTCTAATAATGGTGAGTGTTTTAATCGGATCATATGTTTACGAACCTAACGTTAGAGCCTTGCCTGTTTTAGTTGCATGGTCAACGATTTTTTTGTTGTTTCTAGAACTTCTGGTGCAAGCTAAAACATCTATAGGGGTTCGTATCAAAAGACTTCTTCAAAATGAGGAAGACAATAATGAATTTGGTAATGTGCCAATTAGCCGTGCATTAATTTATGCAGTAGGTTGGCCTGGATTCCTTGTAGTACTTACGGCTTTAATTGGTATTTTGCCAGCAGTATTAATCTATATCTTTTTATCTCTCAAAATTGTTGCTGGTAAAAAGGCACAGCGAGCATTGATTTTTGCTTCACTTGTGACGGCTTTATCTTGGCTATTCTTCGAGTGGATTATGTCTTATCAGTTGTACCGCGGCATGCTGATAAATAGTTTGAGCTTATAAGCCGCCATGATATGGAGATTTAGATGATTCAGACGGATCTAAGGGAATTCCTGGCAGCCGTTGATTCTGCGGGTCAGCTTAAAACAGTTAAAGGGGCTCATTGGGATAAAGAAATAGGTGCTGTAACTGAGGTGTTGTATCGACAAAAGGTTGATCAAGCGCCAGCACTCATCTTCGATGACATTCCAGGTTATACAAATGGTATGCGATGCCTCTATGGCATGTTGGGGTCGCCCGCGCGTTTGGCGCTAGCACTTGGAATGGATGCTAAAGTTGGAGATGACAGGATGTCTATGCTTGATAGTGTCCGCCGCACAATGGCAACGCATAAGCCAATCCCTCCAAGAATAGTCAGTAATGCTGCAGTGCTTGAGAATATTATCGAAGGTGATGATGTCGATATGTTTAAGTTTCCTGTTCCTATTCACCATGAGGCTGATGGTGGACGTTACATTGGGACGGCTTGTGGCGTTATCACTAGGGACCCTGATAGTGGACGTGTAAATATGGGCACTTATCGCGTGCAAGCTATTGGCCCTAATAAAGCAACTTCTTATATATCCAATGGTAAACAAGGATTAATTCAACGAGACAAATATCTTTCAACTGGTAAGCCCTGTCCAATGATAATTGTTATTGGAATAGACCCTGTTAGTTTTCTTGCTGCTCGTTACACGTTACCAGATTCTGTATGTGAGCTTGATTGGGCTGGAGCGCTCACTGGACAACCTTTGGATGTGCTGGAGGGTGAGTTGACAGGACTGCCATTTCCAGCTGGTTCAGAAATAGTTTTGGAGGGAGAGGTAAGCCCTAATGAGACAACCGAGGAAGGACCTTTTGGCGAATGGCATGGTTACTATGCCGGTGGTGCTCGTCCTGAACCCGTTATAACAATCAAACGTATATATCATCGATCTAATCCTATTTTGACATGTGCGGCTAGCCAGAAACCTCCACATTCGCATCTTTTTGAACGGTGCTTTCTACGTTCTGCAGCACTATGGGACTCTCTCGATAATGCCTCTGTTCCAGATGTGCGAGGTATTTGGGTGCACCAGGGTGGTGCTGGACGCACATTTGTTGTTGTTTCTATAAAGCAGAGATATTTTGGGCATGCAACTCAGGCAGGACTAATTGCCTCACAGATTAATCCAACTGGGTATTGTGGAAGATATGTCGTAGTTGTAGATGATGATATAGATCCTAGTGATATACAGGATGTTCTTTGGGCAATGGGTACAAGGTCTGATCCTAAAAGTGATATCACACTATTAGATAAGTGTTGGTCATCTCGAATTGATCCAATGGTCCAGTCACCAGATGCCCTCTATAACACACGGTGTGTTATCAATGCTTGTATTCCTTATGAAAGAATTAATGATTTTCCCCCTGTAGCCCAAACTTCACGAGAGTTAGCGCAAGAGGTTAGAGAAAAGTTTCCAGATGTATATGATTAACAGTTAATACTGAGTTTTCTGTTGCCATGCTCACTAAAATAGTATTGGTAAATTCATAGTTTTTTTAGCGTTTAACAGACTTATGTTTCCAATCAGAGACGATAATCCCCAAGTTTTTACACCACTAGCCACCTATGGACTAATCGGTATTAATGTCATTGTTTGGATTTTTGTACAGGGTATTGGATCTAATCCTTCTCTAGCTAGCTCGATTTGCACGTTAGGCCTTATACCTGGAGAGCTATTACAGAATGTACCTGCTGGAACACGTTTTCAGGTTGGGCCAGGTACTTTGTGTGTGCTTGGTGATACCTCAGCTTGGCATACAACCATTACATCAATGTTTCTTCATGGTGGTTGGTTACACCTTATTGGGAACATGTGGTTCTTATGGATTTTTGGTGGCAATGTTGAGGACTCTATGGGACCTAGGCGATTCGTAGCTTTTTACTTGCTATGTGGTTTGGTCGCTGCAGTTGCGCAGATTATTTCTAATCCAGCTTCAGCCATACCTATGGTTGGCGCATCTGGTGCAATTGGTGGGGTTATGGGCGCATATATACTGCTTTACCCAAGAATTCGTGTTCATATGGTTGTTTTTCTTGGTTTTTTTGTGACAACATTTGCTGTTCCAGCAGTATTTATGCTGGGATATTGGTTATTGATACAGGTGTTTAGCGGCGTGGCTTCTCTGGGGGCTCAGGGAGGTGGTGTGGCATTTTGGGCGCATGTGGGTGGTTTTATGTCAGGAGCTATACTAATACTATTCTTTCGAGATAAAACTCTGCTTGCATTGCATCCATATCATGGGTGGCAAAAGCAAAGTGGGCCAACCAAGAATTGGCAAAGAGTTAGTCGGCGCTAGAACAATGTTCAGAATTTAACCGTAGACTTTTCAGCTAACTGCTACAGAATTACTTTTTTAGGGGGAAGGTTTATATGGCTATTAAACAAAAGCAACTATTATCAGAAATGCCTATAGCACAAACCAACATAAAACCTTATTGGTTGCCATTTAGTAGTAACCGTAAGTTTAAGGATAATCCTCGAGTCATAGTGTCTGCAGAGGGTTGTTATTATCTTGATGCAGATGGCAGAAAAATATTTGATGGATTATCAGGTTTATGGTGTTGTGCATTTGGACATAATCGTCCTGAAATTGCAGAGGCTGTTAATCGTCAACTTTTAGAGCTTGATTATTCCCCCGCATTCCAATTTGTACACCCGCTTGTAATTGAATTGGCAAACCGAATTAAAGATATAACTCCTGCAGGCCTCGATCATGTGTTCTTTACGACCTCTGGATCAGAGTCAGTAGAGACTGCTTTAAAGATGGCAAGAGCCTATTGGCATCATAAAGGGAAGCCAGAAAAGACTCGATTGATTGGTAGGGTTAGGGGTTATCATGGCGCTAATTTTGGCGGTATTTCTGTTGGTAGAATTGAACCAAACCGTTTACCTTATGGTGAGCTGATAACGGCTGATCATTTGCCACATAATATATTGCCAGAAAATGCTTTTTCTCGTGGGATTCCAGAGCATGGAATTGAGCTTGCTGATGTTTTAGAAGAATTGATTGATCAACATGGTGCTTCAAACATAGCTGCCGTAGTTGTTGAACCTTTTGCTGGTTCTGGTGGCGTTATTGTTCCACCTCATGGATATCTTCAGCAGTTGCGTGAAAGCTGCAATAAACATGATATTTTGCTTATTTTTGATGAAGTAATTAGTGGCTTTGGTCGAACAGGAAGTACCTTTGGAGCGGAGCATTTTGGGGTTTTTCCAGATATTATGTGCTTGGCAAAGACTCTTACTAATGGAACTATCCCAATGGGGGCGGTTGTTGCAAGTGCGATGATTTATGAAGGTTTCATGGACACTGATACCCCAGAGCATACTGTTGAATTTACACATGGCTATACTTACTCCGGACATCCGGTTGCTTGTGCAGCGGGTCTTGCGGCTATGGACATCTTCGAACAGGAGAAGCTTACAGATAGAGTGCATGAGCTTGCGCCTTATTTTGAAGAGTTAATACATGGATTACGTGGGACCAAGCATGTTACTGATATTCGTAACATTGGTTTGGCTGGGGCGGTGCAGATAGAACCAGTTTCGAATGATCTAGTTCGTAGGCCATTTGATATTGGTGTGGCGTGTTGGGAAAAGGGGCTTTATGTCCGTTGGGCAGGTGATACATTACAAATTGCTCCTCCATATGTTTGCGAAAAAGAACAACTGGATGAGGCGTTTAACATCTTAAGTGACTGTATTGGTGAGGTAGCATAATTCATGTCTTCTGTATCTAGAAAAAATTCAGGCGAACAGCCTTTAATTGGTCATTTCATAAATGGGCAAAGAGTCCTTGACTCAGGGAATCCCTTGCCAGTGTATAACCCAGCTACTGGCCAGATTATTCGGCAAGTAGTGCTTGCAGAACCCAGTACTGTTGAGGATGCTATAACTGCGGCTGAAAAGGCCTTTCCTGAGTGGCGTAATACAACTCCATTAAGTCGAGCTCGAGTGATGTTTCGATTTAAGGAGCTTATCGAAAAGAATGCAGAAACAATTGTATCCCTGATTACGGAAGAACATGGGAAAGTGTTGGATGATGCTCGTGGGGAATTGCAACGGGGCATTGAGAATATTGAATATGCATGTGGAGCTCCAGAGCTATTAAAGGGAGAGCACAGCAGAAATGTTGGTCGAGGTATAGATAGCTGGTCAGAAAATCAGCCATTGGGCGTAGTAGTCGGTATTACCCCTTCTAACTTTCCAGCGATGGTGCCTCTATGGATGTACCCTCTAGCATTAATTTGTGGCAATACCTTTATTCTTAAACCATCAGAGAGAGATCCTAGTGCAACACTTTTTATTGGTGAATTATTAAAGGAAGCCGGTCTTCCGGATGGGGTGTTCAATCTGATCAACGGTGATAAACAAGCAGTTGATATTTTATTGACAGATGAACGTGTCCAGGCTGTGAGCTTTGTAGGTTCCTCTGCAGTAGCTGAATCTGTTTATAGGAAAGGTACGGAGAATGGTAAGCGAGTACAAGCTTTAGGAAGCGCAAAAAATCATGCAGTCATCATGCCTGACGCAGATCTTGATAATGCAGTCAGTGCTTTATTGGGTGCAGCATATGGATCATGCGGTGAGAGATGTATGGCTATTTCTGTTGCAGTGACTGTTGATGACCAGACAGCAGATTCTCTTGTGAGTTCTTTAGCTGAACGCCTAGAAACATTAACTCTAGGCGATGGGAAGGATTCATCAAGCCAGTTGGGTCCCCTGATAACAGGGGAGCACAGAGATAGGGTAAAGAGCTATGTAGACCTGGGTGTAGAAGAAGGGGCAAAACTGATTGTTGATGGTCGTTCTAAACTATCCGAAGAAACAGGTTTTTTTCTTGGGCCCTGTTTGTTTGATGATGTAAGACAGAACATGCGTATATATCAGGAAGAAATTTTTGGTCCGGTTCTTTGCGTAGTTCGTGCTAATAGTCTTGAAGAGGCTGTAGAGCTTATTGATGAGCATGACTATGGTAATGGTACCTGTATCTTTACTAGAGATGGGGAAGCTGCTCGTTACTTCAGTGATTATATTCAGGTTGGAATGGTAGGGGTAAATGTCCCTTTACCTGTTCCGGTAGCCTATTTTAGCTTTGGTGGTTGGAAACGGTCTTTATTTGGAGATATGCATATATATGGCCCAGAGGCTGTGCGGTTCTACACACGATCAAAGGTAATTACCCAGCGGTGGCCATCAGGTGGAGTTCGGGAGAAAGTTAAGTTTTCTTTTCCAGGGAGTGATTAGCTAAATAGTAGGATTCCCTAACACAATAAGTCACACGATCAATTAGGTATGAATATCCTAAGAATTAACTAGCAATTGTAAAATTTTCACCTCTTAAGTCATCATTTTAGGTTGCGTATAAATTTTTGAGTAATGTTTATTAGTGAAAGCTATATTTAAAGAGCACTTCTACTCATTTCATAAACCTCAATTGCTGCTTCAAATCTATCACTGGAACTGTATTCTTCGTTTACTATTTGATTAAGCCAGTATTCACCATAATCATTAGCTGGGTCTCTTACTATCGTATGAATATGATTAGGCCTTTGTACTAATTCAATTAAAATTCGTTCGCCCTGAACTCTATAAAATAGTGGCTCTTTAAGATTTTCTGCTTGTCCTTGCCACTCAAACCAAAGCTCCTCCCAACCCGCTTCTTCTATTGCTGCTAGTTGTGCTTCTGCGGCATCAAAATCTGAATTTCGAACATATTCCTCAACGAGAATTTGCAGTAAACGTTGTTGTTGAACTGACATGTTGGCTGCATGTAAACCTTGGTTTGTAGCAATATTGTCTTTATTTCCAACTCCAGCCGAGAGTCCGTCTGGAGGACTCTCGCTCTTAATAGCTATGGCGCGTTGTGCGCTATTAAGGGACTGCACTAGTTCAAAACCTCTTGTTACTTCATGTGACATTGCAGACCATCCAGCTAACACGCCTTCTTCTAACACTAATGGTGTTGCTCCTAGAAAAAGCGGGGTAAAACCGGTGTGGCCATCAGATACTGTAAAACTTGCACCCATATGGTGTCCTTGAATAACCCAGCCCCAATCATGGTCTAAGCTTGGGTTTCCAAATATTGCTATGACGTAATTACCCGCACCAAAGCTTTCTGCTTCTTCTCGAACATATATGCGGTCATCTTCAGCAGGGCCATTACGATCTAATTCTGCAAGTGAGCGAGCACCATGAATATTATCTAGACGCATCACCCCGGTTATTTTTTGATAACCCTGGCTAGACAGTGACGCACGTAGTAGTTCATGTGCCAATTGTCTTTGGGAATTTGTAAGAGAGGCAAGTCTTAATCCTGGTCTTTTGTGAACGAAAGGAGGCGTATTGGACCAGTTAGTACGGTTTTCTGGAGTAAATTCATAAATGATTGCGTCCTGCTGAGGCCTGGTTAAAGAATTTATAAAAACCGAGGCTGATTTTTTCATCTGATGAGCGCTAGTGGATGCTTCAGGTATATTAGATAAATTTCCTTGTTGCCCAAATCCTATTGATAGGCATCCTATAAGGATAAATGCAGCGACTAAGATTCTCATATGTATGTTTAATATGTTCATGATGCTTCCCCCACATTCTTATTTAAAACGTATTAGATGAATATATCTCTTATATCTGAAGTTTAGTAGGAGTTTGCCTCTTA
>DJLG01000108.1 GCA_002434915.1 Proteobacteria bacterium UBA6522 | reverse complement strand
ACACAACAAGCAGCTATAGACGGTGTCGGTTCAGCTCGAAGTTCAACCGCCCTTGCATCATTGGGCCGGTTATAAACCCAAATATCATCATTACTATCTACAGCAAGACCTGTCACTCCTCCCATTTTCCAAAGATTTGGTAATGGCTTTGGCCAAACAGGGTCATAATGAAAACTAGGGTCTGTTTGTGCTTGGGCATCAATAATAATTAATGGGGTTACCAATAAAAAACCTGTTAAGCCAACAAGTAAATGTTTCATATTAAGTTTTATTTTTATTTTCATTTGCATCTTCTCCTAAGCTTCTTCGGCATTAGCTCTAGACTCAATATAACCGCCTATTGCAAATCTTCAGGCACTGGATCAGGTGGGATAATTGAAGCCAAGTAAGCAACAATATTTGTCATATCCTCAATATTTAAGTTTTCGATTACCGGTTTCATTAACTGTGCACCCGTACCATTTCTAGTGCCCTGTTTCATGTCATATAACGAACGCATAATATAACTAGGTGAGCGACCAGCAATGCCTGGAATTAACCCAAGCCCCATAAGATCCTGTCCATGACAGACTCCACATTGAATGGTTTTTCCTGCACCACCATTAATGACAAGTTCTTCCCCTTTCGCAAGACTTCCAACAGGCACATAAACATTAAAACCAGAACGTGGATTACGTAAATAATCCGCTTGATAGGTATCAATAGGAGTCTCAACAATACGTCCGGCTAATGGCTCTACTGGCTCCGTTCCCACAGTAAAAAACATATTATTATTTGGATTGAGATACATCTCTGGGATCAGTTCAGCTTCCATTACATACAGTCGGCGCGTCCAAGGAACAGCAGCCCAAAACTCTGCAGATTCAAGAATCTCCTCCTCAGTCATCGCTTTAGCCATCCGAATCATGTTTGGCATATTCGGCTTTCGTGGATCCGCGCTGTAGCGCAAACCGTTTCTCATGTCATTTAACTGCTGAACCATATAGGAAACTGGCAAACCTGCAGTGGGTGCATTTGATGGGCGTCCTTTACCATTGGGCAAGTGACAAGACCCGCAGGCCCAATCAGGCCCTCCTCTCAAACTTTCAGGCCCATATTTAATGATGTCGGGCATAGGAGGATAATCTTCGGGAAACCAATCAATAACATCTTGAGCGTGACGAATCTCTTGACGTGTGAAGGTAGCACTACTTCCTTCTATAGAAAGCGGCCTTTGTATTTCAGCTATATCTTCTCCTTGTAGGAGCACCCCATTTCCCGGTCTGGGAACAGGAGGTGTATCACCCGGTAGAGGCTGCGAATCATAACCATATGCCCACCCGGGAATAGGTGCCCATAACTGTTGAGAATCTTCTCGTTGAGAGACGATTGAAGCCAGCTCTTCTAATTGCAACTGTGCCATTGGGGGGCGCTGTGAATGAATTACTGGGGTATCAGCAACTTGAGATAGTACTGTTGATCCCCAGGTGAAAACAAAAAATCCGAATAGGAGAGCTACCTTAGATTTTTTAATCAATTTCCACCTACAATTTATTTAGCATTTAAATAGGGTCATTGGCAGCCAATCTTAGATTTACTGAACATCATTCGGTGCTGGTGGTGGAACTATTGAGGCCAAATAAGCCACGATGTTGGTCATATCCTCAACATTTAAATTTGCGATAACCGGTTTCATTAACGCCACACCAGTACCATTTCTTGTGCCTTTTTTCATATCATATAATTGTCGCATCATATAACTTGGTGATCGCCCAGCAATTCCTGGTATCGCCCCTAGTCCCATAAGGTCTGATCCATGACAGATTCCACACTGTATGGTCTTTCCTGCACCATTGGCCACTAGCTCCTCACCTTTTGCAAGACTACCTACAGGAACATAAACATTCCAAGGAGAACGTGGATCACGAATATAGTTGGCCTGATGCTCATCTACTGGACTCTCTACAATTCTTCCAGCGAGAGGTTCCATTGCTTCAGTTCCTGCATTGACATACATATTCCCCTCCTCTAGATGCATCTCAGGAATTAAATCGGCCTCCACTACATACATCCATCTTGTCCAAGGGATTTCTGCAAAATACTCCGCAGCTTCCTGCATCTCTTCATCAGTCATAGCTGCAGCTAGCCAGTTCATTGTTGGCGAATTGGGTTTTCTTGGGTCTGCGCTATAACGTAAACCATCTCGCATATCTTTCAGCTGCTGTATGGTGTATTCAACTGGCTGTCCAGCAGGCGGAGCATTTTCAGGACGGCCTTTTCCATTTGGCAAATGGCAAGATGCACAACCTCTAACTCCAGGAACACCTATAAGACTTGCTGGTCCATGCCTCATAAGGTCTGTCATAGGCGGATGATCACCAGGAAACCAGTCGATAACGTTACTACTATCCCGGATATCCATCCGAGAATAAGACGCGCTACTCCCCTCAACTGTTATCATCTTATGAATCTCAACAGGATCATCTCCAGGCCGAAGATCTCTACTCGGCGGAATTTGTGGCCTTGCCGTATCACCTGGCTGAGGCTGCGTGCTCCATGCATAGGCCCATAAGGGTATGGGCTCATCTGTTTGAGCCTGGGTAACTGACATTCCTGCAATAACAGAAAGTCCGAACAGGAGTGCTACACCAATTTGCTGATTCACTTTAATCTCCCTAACCTTGGTTGTTTGGCTTTATCTTTAGCTGTAATTTTATAAATCTGGGTTCTCAAGTTGAGGATAGTTTATACCTAGTTGCTCTAAGTAGGTGTCATATCTGGAGGGGTCATAATAGAATTCCTCCAACCGTTCCTGAAACTCTCCCATAGTATCGCTATTTTTCTCAATAGCGGGTGGGTCATTGGGTCCAATAAAAGGGACATATTCAACCTGGCTCAACTGTTCCTCTTGAAAATAGCTCCACGCATCTTCTATTAAACCTGGATCCTCAAGGAGATCAAGCATTGTAGCTGCGAGAACTTTAGCCCCTGCAACTGCTCCCTTATGAGCTATTGGTGTGGCCATTGCCATCGCATTTGCCCAATGATGACCGGGAAGCCCGCTAATATTAGATGGAAAGCGTAAAGTGATAGTGGGCACATTCCAAGATACATCACCAATATCATCTGATCCACCAGAAACAGGCTCCTTTGGTGGCTCCTGTATTCCGTCAAGCTCCAACGCAAGCCCTTCTATTTCGTCAGCTTGCATGAGGGTCTGTACAGCCTTTGCAAACTGCTGATCATCTTCTGACCATTCTGGCAAACCAACTGCCTTAATATTTTCATTTGTAGCTAACGCAATAGGTCTATTGAAATGCCTTGGCCAAGCAGTTCCAATGATACGGCGACTCATCACTGTATCAGTCATCATCGCAGCACCTTCAGCAATGCGATGAAGCGTATCAAAATTAGTACGAATTCCTTCCGCATCAATTTCACGGACAAAATACCAAACGGTTGCAAGCGATGGAACAACATTGGGCTGATCACCCCCATCAACGATCACATAGTGGGAACGCTGAAGAGGATGCAGATGCTCACGTCGAAAATTCCAAGCAATATTTGTTAGTTCCACTGCATCTAAAGCGCTGCGTCCTCTCCAAGGTGCTCCTGCTCCATGGGCTGCGACGCCTTCAAAGGAATACTCAACAGAAACCAAACCAGTCCCTCTTGGATTACCCCAACTTACCGTTAGATTATCTGCTACATGTGTAAACAAAACAGCATCAACACCTTCATAACGCCCATCTCTTGCAAACCACGCCTTAGCTCCCACCAGTTCCTCAGCTACACCGGGCCACAAAACAATTGTTCCAGGGATCTCCTCCCGTTCCATAATCTCTTTCACTGCTAATGCAGCCGCAATATTTACAGCCTGGCCAGAATTATGACCCTCACCATGACCAGGAGCTCCTTCGATCATAGGCTGACGATAAGCAACCCCAGGAAACTGAGAGGCTTTAGGAATACCATCAATATCAGAGCCTAGCGCAATGATCGGGCTTCCTTCACCCCAAGTAGCCCACCATGCGGTTGGAATACCAGAAACACCCTGCTCTACATCAAACCCATTACTCTCCAGAATGTTAGTCAGATAACGTTGCGTCTCAAATTCCTGGAACCCAAGCTCAGAAAATGAAAAAAGACTATCAATAACCTCTTGTACCAACTTTCGATTGTTATCAATCGAATCTGCTGCCTCAGCCTTCAAGCCTGTAAGTTGAGAGGATGTTTGAGTAATGCCTTTGACCCAAATTACAGGACCAAAAAACAAGAAAATAGTAGCAAAGGCTTTTGTATAGCGTTTCATGGCCCCCCCATGATCTTCATTCTATCCACGAACATTATCATTTTAATGGGAACAGTTGGAGCGATCTTAGCCCAAAATAAGGTCTACTTAAGTATTGGGATCCCTAGTTAGATGGACTTAAGAAAATTAGCAACCCTTGACGTAGGCTAGATGAGATGAGTAACTCTGTAATCTTGAGCTCATTTTTAGTAACGGAAAATCATCAAATATGAAAGCAGTCGTTTTATCTCAACATGGAAATATTAGTCAACTCAAACACGTGGAAGACTTCCCAGACCCAAAAATCAAGGAAGGTCATGTAGTTATAAAAGTTAAATCAACCTCTTTTAACTATCACGACGTTTTCACCGTCCGAGGCATGCCAGGCATTAAAGTACCTATGCCCATGATTATAGGTCTAGATATAGCTGGGGAAATTCTAGAAACCGGGAAAGATGTGGTTGACTGGAAGGTTGGAGAACGCGTGCTCGTAAACCCTATTAACCGAGATAAAGGGCTTATGGGAGAAATGATACATGGCGGTCTAGCTGAGAAATGTCTCGTTGCTGAACATCAGCTACTTAAGATGCCGAAAGGAATAACATTTGAAGATGCAGCAGCTCTGCCGGTAGCCTACGGCACAGCGCATCGCATGCTAATCACGCATGACACGGTAAAGTCTGGCGATAAAGTATTGGTTCTAGGTGCAAGTGGTGGTGTGGGTACAGGCTGTGTGATTCTTGCAAAAATGCTGGGAGCAGAAGTAATTGCTTGCGCCTCTAGCGATGAGAAGGCAGAACGCCTTAAGTCTCTTGGGGCTGATCATGTAATTAACTACAAAGAGGAGAATTTTTCAAAATGGGTTATTGGAAAGTTTGGTAAGCCTCAACGCCGTAGTTATGAAGGCGGGGTTGACGTCGTTGTTAACTTTACTGGCGGTGACACATGGGCTCCTACATTACGTTGTGTAAAGCGTGGTGGAAAAATACTAGTTTGTGGTGCAACAGCTGGCTATGACCCTAAAGAAGACCTTCGCTACGTCTGGACATTTGAACTCCAAATCATCGGGTCAAACAGTTTTTATAATGACGATCTAAAAGCCCTAATGCACTTGGTTCAAAAAGGAAAAATCAAACCTGTTATTGATGAGGTACTCCCTCTTGCAAATGCATCAGAGGGTCTTCGTCGTATTGAAGAGCGGGAAGTATTTGGAAAAGTAATTATCTCACCTTGAATTGTCAGCGCATGAATAGAACATGTCCCTCAATTCTCCTAAAAATGTTTAAATTTCATCGAGTTACCTAATGGGTATACCTCTACCTGATTCCAAAGGTTACCCGGGCAATTTGGGCCTATTATTCGAGGAACATGCTAATGAGCATCGTCCAGCACTTATCGACCTAAGAGATCAGGAGTGGGGAAATATTGTTACTTATCGTGAGCTTGATACTGCTTGTAATGCAGTAGCTCGGGGATTAACGAAAAAAGGACTCACACCAGGGGATCGTATAGGGATACTTTCGCTAAATAGACCAGAATTTATCTTCACTTTACTTGGAGCTATGCGTGTAGGCGTCATTCCCGTTCCTATTAACATCAAATTACCCAAACAAATCATTTCTTACATAATCAAAGATGCAAATATCAAACTACTT
>DJLG01000061.1 GCA_002434915.1 Proteobacteria bacterium UBA6522 | reverse complement strand
TCTGCTCGGTGTAATATTACTCATTAGTGGTATATCAATTTTTTAGGGGTGTTCATGATAATTATTCGTCCTAAGTATAAGTTTGATATTGCTCGGTGTATTTCGCAAAAACTATTTGTTTTTGGGATTTTTCTCCTCGGTAGTATCCTGGTTTTAACGGGGTGCTCAACGGGCGACTCGCCTATTGATTCTGAGCCTCTTTCTCCTGCTAGCCCCTTAGCTGATTTATCTGGTGTTTGGAGTACAAATAGCTTTGATACTTTAGATAGCCCAGATTGGGATATTGTGGGGCAGTTTTCAAGCAGGTTGACTGTTGAAACCTATGAGTACCTTGAAACGCTTCTCTACAACCCAGTTAATGATCACCTATCCGCATCTGAGATTATTGATGCTCTTGAGGAACATACTTTTGCAGTAATTGATGACCGTCTTACTGAAACAGGTCATTCTGTAGGGGATGCTTTTGATCTTGCCGATGATCCAGCAATTCAGTGTGAACGTTTTGGGATTTTTCGAACTGTATTGCATTCGGATCCAATTAAGTTTGAGGTCTTAGAAGATAGAATTATTATTACAGGGGAAGATTTAACTGTGGATCGTACGGTTTATATGGATGGTCGTGCTCATCCAGAGGATGGCATCCAGAGTACTGTAGGACATTCTATAGGTTGGTACGAAGGACAGACATTAGTTGTTGAAACCACGAATATCTCTCCAAATTTGGCAGATGATTCGCTTGCTATACACAATAGTGGCCAGGCTAGAGGCATTGAGCGATATTCAATTAGTCCTAATGGTAGAAATCTGGATGTAGAACTCACGATTTATGACCCTGTGATGTTTCGTGAACCTTTGATAATTAGACGCCCACGTGTTTTAACACCAGATGTGGAATTGGACCGACAGCCCTGCGAAGCGATATCAGGGCAGTTCTAAGGAGGGTAATGAGTTGAACAGTAAGATATTCAGTTTTTTCTTTATCATGGTTCTAGGAATGTCCTATGCATCAGCGCATCATAATTTTGCTGCACATTATCGAACCGAGGAAATGGTGGAGATTTCGGGTGTTGTAACAGAATTCCGTTTTGTAAACCCGCATGCTCGAGTGTATGTTGAAGTTACAAGTTCTTCCGGAAACACAGAGATCTGGATGGTTGAGGGAGACGCCTCAGTTGCACTAAGAAGATCCGGTTGGAGTGCAGATCATCTTAAGCCTGGAGATCAGGTGGAGATCATGGGGAATCCATCTCGTAGTGGGGCTAATATGCTTGGTTGGAAGACACTGAGACTGGCTGATGGAGTTGATATTGGTGGGGGCAGTCAGCGTTTACAGGAACGATTAAGTATTCTGGATGCTAGCTTGTCACAGTTTCGAGAGCAGCGTGGACAATAATCTTTGCTATTTAAAAAATATGAGTCCACTTAGGTTTTCAAAGGATAGTGCTAATGAAATTAGCTCCTAGATTTTTATTTAGCTTTCTGGTTTTGGGCTTGATAAGTTCAAATAGTTTCTTGTATGCACAGGAAACTCCCTCGTTACGGATTTATAGTTCTAATGGAGTAAAAGGCGTTTTAGAAGATTTGCAGAGTGATATTGAGCGCGCTATAGAAACAACCCTTAGCTTTGAGTTTAGTACCTCAAGAACCTTAGCTGATAAGGTTTCTATGGGAGAATTATTTGATGTTGTCATTCTCACCCCAGCATTAATTGATGAGTTAGCTGAGTTAGAAAAAATAGATATAAAAGCTCGTTACAGATTTGCACAGGTGGGAGTTGGTGTGGGCTCTAGAGAGGGCGTACCAATGAAAAGTGTAGAGACTTTGAATGACCTTCGGGAAACGCTACTTGGAGCTGAGTCAATAGCGTATGGGGCAAATGGTCAGAGTCGTCGTACCAATGAAGCAAGTTTTTCTGCTCTTGGTGTTACAGCAGAAGTAAGAGGAAAAAGCAGATTAACTGGTCCAGGTGAGGGGCCTGGGCTTGTAGCAGAAGGTGAGGTTGAATTAGCGTTGACTCTGGTAAGCGAACTTATTCGAGCTCCTGGCGTTCAATTTCTTGGAGCCTTGCCATCGGAACTTCAAAGGTATATTCAATTTGAAGCGGCTTTGGGTATCGCGACAAAAAATTCAGCTAAAGGAAGAGAGTTTATTGATTTTCTGTCGAGCCCTGATTTTCATGATGTTTTGAAAGATCATGGTTTAGACCCTATTAGCCAGTAATTTTTTAAAGATTGACTAATCTAAGTAAAATATATTGTAGAAATTTGAATCATGATTATTAAAACTTGGCTGGAGATATGTATCTTAAAAAACGCTTTAAATTGGAGGGGAGAATGTTAAGACTTAGAATCCTTGTATCTATAATGGTTTTATCAGTAATGATTCCTTCTATGGCGTTGTCTCAGCACGGTATGTTAGGAGGAATTCCTATGAGTTTCTTCGTTACCAGTGAACCTATTGGGAACGGAGGTAATTTAGGGGGGTTAGAAGGGGCTGATGCCCATTGCCAAAAACTTGCTACCGCCGTGGGTGCAGGTGATCAAACATGGCGGGCCTATCTCAGTACCCAGGCTAGACCCGGAGCACCAGCAATTAATGCTCGTGACCGTATTGGGAGTGGGCCATGGCACAATTATGATGGGGTTATGATTGCTAGTAGTGTTGCTCATTTACATGGAGATACCATAGAGATTGCACGAATGGGCAACAATTTACATAAACAGAGCGGGCTAACGGAGAAAGGGGCTATCGTACCTGGTCTGTATGACTATCTTGACCCCAGGGATATTGATTGGGAGTACGTTAAGAACACACCCTATTCCAATCGGCATGAAGTATTAACAGGATCTCAGCCTGACGGTCGAGCATATCCACCAGATATTGATTACACCTGTGATAATTGGACTAGTAATGAAGACCCTGATTCCGAATTGGGAGTTCCTGGTTTATACGGTGGTCCAGGTCAGCCTAATGTTCAGATTGGGTTTCCTGATCGGGAAGGTGGTGGGAATGGTTCTTGGAATTCATCACATGGAACTCGTGGTTGTAGTCAGGCGGCATTACCTAAGACGCATGGTATCGGCCAATTCTACTGCTTTGGTCTTACAGGAGAAAACGAATGAATAAAGTTTTATTAGCTGTTGTTTTATCAGTAACTTTTTTTGTAATTGAGTCCCCTGTATTGATGGCTCAAGGTGTGGGGCATCATGCCTTGAGACATTTCATTCCATCAGAACTCATGTCTTTTTTTGTTACTAGTGAACCAATTGGGAATGGCGGAGATCTAGGTGGTTTAGAAGGTGCTGATGCCCATTGTCAAAGGTTGGCCACTAATGCTGGGGCAGGCCATCGTACCTGGCGTGCTTATCTTAGCACTCAGGCTCGGCCCGGCAAGCCAGCAATAAACGCACGCGACAGAATTGGTGATGGTCCCTGGTATCACGCAAGAGGTCTTCTGCGTAGACCTATAAAGACATCAGAAATTCATGGGGATACTTTAGTTGAAGCACAACGAGGATCTAATTTGTTTAAGGCTTATGCTCTTACAGAGAAGGGTAACGAAATTAATGGGGTTGGAGACCCAATGCCAAATTTGCACACTATGTTAACTGGTACTCGACCGGATGGTCGAGCCTTCACAGAAGAGGCTGATCGCACATGTAATAACTGGACCAGTAATAGTGAAGGTGCTGTACAGGTAGGACATTCTGATCGCATCGGTCATGGAAACCAGTCATGGAATTCTTCACATTCTGCTGCAGGCTGTAGCCAGGCAGATTTTGCTAGTTGGAATGGGGCTGGTTTGTTCTATTGTTTTGCTATTGATTAATATCGCGAAAGAGTTATTTCAATTATAAAGATTAGATCAGTTAGTAAAAGCTAATTACTGTCGAAGGATTTAAGATTGAATGAGCTAAAACTAGTTCTGATCTTATTGATATTCATGGGGGCTGTGACTGAACTGCAGTCACAGGAATCTCCTCACATGATTCTTTTAAATGGAAAAATAGTCACAGTGGATGATTTTTTTTCTATTCAACAGGCGGTTGCTATACAGGGCGAACGTGTTTCTGCAGTAGGGAGCAATGAATTTATTGGGTCTCTTGCAGGTTCTGAAACGCTTATAGTTGATTTGGAAGGACGTACAGTAATCCCTGGATTAATTGATAACCATAATCATGTGATTAGGGCGACTGAATACTGGCCTAATGAGGCTAGGCTTGATGGTATATCCAGCCGCGTCGAAGCGCTTGCGCAGCTTGAAGCAAAGGTAAGTGAACTCTCTGATGGAGAGTGGCTAATGTCACTTGGTGGTTGGACAGAAAATCAATTTGCTGGAGATAAATCTGACTTTACCTTGAAAGAGCTTGATGAGCTTGCTTCCGATAGACCAGTGTTTATCCAATCTACCTATGACCATGCCTTTGGTAATACGGCCTGGTTTAATGAAATGGGCATTACTCTTCAGGCAGGTTTTGCTGAGAGGTCAAGTGCCACAGGATTAGCCTCTTATGTTGTACGAGATGAAACTGGCATGGTGACAGGCCGGTTGAATGGTGGCATGCCAATGGTTGTGTCAGCGATTGAGCATTTTCCCGTTGTAACGGCAGAACGTCAAAAAGAGGCAATTAGTGAGACCTTTACTTATCTCAATAGTATCGGACTGACAACTGTTTATGATCCAGCAGGCGCGGGTATTAAGGGTGATAGCTATGCTCGGATTGAGGCGCTTTCGGTAGAAAGAGGTCTGACGGTAAGAATTTTTTATACACTTTCACCGCTTACTTTTGAGCAACGCCTAGCTCAGGATGCAGTACAGAAAATCATAGATGAAATTAAAGGCAAGAAACCGTTTCAAGGCAATTATGAGATTGACATGATTGCTATAGGGGAGTCTTACTATTCTCCTTTTCATAGGGATAGCCTATTTACTCCTACCAACCCAACTACAGCTGATCTTGAAGCAGGTCGTCGCATTTTATCTGCTGCTGCTCAGGGTGGTTGGTCTGTTCAGACACATTCATCTCGGCCAGAAACCATCGATATTCTTCTCGATGTAATTGAAGCAGTAAATATGGATTTTCCCCTACGTCAATTGAGATGGTCAATTACGCACGCAGATATGGTTGGTAGAGAACAGATTGAACGTATGCGACATCTTGGTATGAATCTTCAGATGCGTAGCATATCGGTGCTCCATCAACCGCGACGTGGTGTTTTGATTGAACAAATGGGTGAAGATGGATATAGAGTTCCTCCGCTTCGGATGATTCAGGACAGTGGTATACCATGGGGGTTGGGAACAGATGGCACTAAAGCAGCTCAGATCAATCCGTTTATAACCCTTTGGTGGGCAGTTACCGGGCTAGCACTAAATGGTGAATTGGTATTGAGTGAAACATTATCCCGAGAAGAGGCCTTAATAGCACATACGCGTTCAAATGCTTACCTAATGTTCCAGGAAGGCAATATTGGCTCAATTCGTCCAGGGTTGCTGGCAGATATTCTTGTGCTTGATCGTGATTATTTGACAGTGCCTGAGAATGAGATCAGGGATATTAAGCCAGTAGCAACAATTGTTGGAGGTAAAGTTGCTTGGGGTTCTCTTTAAAGAGTTTCTATTTGAGTTACAGCTCTTCTAGCATACGAGCAAGCTCATCAATATCTGGTATTTCGTGGCGGGCCCCTAAATTAATACATACATATTCTTGTAGCTCTTCATGTGGTGCCCAGATCCATTCTCGGCCAAGAGTAAAAGGCTGCGTATAGTTAACTGGGTCGTCAACTATAAGCTCCATTTTTAAGTCATTTTCTCCTGATTCTCGCCAGTATCTTTCAGTAATTTTTGCGTTAGAACTGATTGGGTATCCTCTGTTATTACGTATATTTTTAGAGGTAAAAAGTGTTGTTTCGATAGTCAGAATATTTTCAATCCAACGTCCCGAAGAATACCCAAGCGCTGTATGAGAGTTTTCTACAGAGGTATTCAGGTTATCCATATGGATAGTACGTCTCGTGTTTCCTCTTTCATAACTAATAATTACTCTATTTCCTTCATCCGAAAATTCCATTGGGCTATTTGACCAAAGAATTCCAGGCATAAGATCTGGGGTACAGTCATTTGTCTGACTAGGAGAGTCAGCAAGTGGATCATAAGAATTAAAAGCCAGTAGTCCCTCTGTCGTAAAGGGGTAAGTATCAGGCTCTGAAACAGGGACTACTGCAACGAAAGCAGGAGGCGCATATATACCAGAGAAATCTATATTAGAGTTTGCATTATTTTGAGTATTAGCTGTTGCAGATATAATGCAGTTTATGAAAATAGAAAAAACTATAAATCTCATTATCATTACCTCGACTAAGTTATAGTCTCTGGTGTTACTTAGTTTTGAACATCTTTTGCTATTTATAAGTTTATATATAGCAAGTCCTCAGTATATTGCAAAGAACACAGTGGAATAATTCTAGTAATACCTCAAGGGTTAATATGTTTTTACTGCCACATATATACCGCTAACTTATAGTTTTGAAAAACTATGATGTGATAATTCTAGGAGGTGGTGCAGCGGGGCTTATGTGTGCCATAGCAGCAGCTAGTCGCAACCGTCGTGTTGTTGTGCTCGAGAGTTCGAATAAAGTTGGAAAAAAAATACTGATGTCGGGTGGTGGGCGTTGCAACTTTACTAATCTGAACTGTGATTCTTCCCAATTCATTTCCTCTAATAATAAATTTTGTATCTCAGCTCTGAGTAGGTATACACAGTGGGATTTTATTGCGTTAGCCGAAAAGCATGGGATTCCATACCATGAAAAAAAATCTGGCCAACTTTTTTGCGATCAATCTTCAAAGGACATTGTTGCTATGTTGATGGCGGAATGTCGGCAGGCAGATGTGTCTATATTGACGCACTGTGAGACTACCGCGGTTGAATATAATGGGAATTACTTAGTCTCATGCAATAAAAATCAATTTTGTTCAGGATCACTTGTAATAGCCACCGGTGGACTATCTATCCCAAAAATGGGCGCAACAGACTTTGGTTATAAGTTGGCTAAGCAGTTTGGATTGAAGGTATGTGAAACCCGAGCAGGTTTAGTTCCATTTACATTTACCGGCGCTACTCAAGAATTAACAACACGACTTTCTGGCGTTAGTTTGTATGCTGCTCTTAGCACTGCTAATGTAACCTTCACGGAAGATCTTTTATTTACGCATCGCGGTCTCAGCGGCCCAGCGGCACTTCAACTTTCTAGTTATTGGATTCCCGGTAGTGAGATTAGCTTAGATCTTCTGCCACAGTGTAAGGCTGACTTGTTATTGCTAAATGCAAAAATAGAGCAACCAACTGTTAGATTGCGGTCTTTTTTGTCCAGTGTATTGCCTAGAGCATTAGTGCTTGAGTTAGAAAAGCTATGGTGGCAGTCAGAGTCAGAAAAAGTTTTAACTGAAATTTCAGATATGTTTCTACGGCAGGTAGCCTATCAATTGCACAATTGGAAGGTGAAACCTGCAGCTACCGAGGGTTATCGCACGGCAGAGGTCACACTAGGCGGGATTCATACCGACGAACTTTCTTCAAAGACAATGGAAAGTAAACGTCAGCCGGGGTTGTATTGCATAGGAGAGGTGGTGGATGTGACAGGGCACTTAGGAGGATTCAATTTTCAGTGGGCCTGGGCATCTGCGCAGGCTGCAGGAAAAGCAGTCTGAATTAGTCTTTTAGTTGTATCAGTTCTGATATTTGAACTTGTCTCTAGTTATAGAGAAAAAGGAATGAACATGAAAAAAATCGCGATTTTTGTTGATGTTCAGAACATATATTACACAACACGACAAGAATTTAATCGACAATTTAATTATAAGAAATTATGGCAGCTTATCAGTGAGAAAGGCGAAATAATTGCTGCAACAGCTTATGCGATAGATCGTGGGGATCAGAAACAAATTAACTTCCAGAGCGCGCTAAAAAATATTGGGTATAGCGTAAAACTTAAACCATATATTCAACGCAGTGACGGTTCAGCCAAAGGTGATTGGGATGTAGGTATTGCGATTGATGTTTTAGATGCTGCGAAGAATGCTGATATCGTGGTTATGTTATCTGGAGATGGAGATTTTGACTTATTGCTTCAAAAAATCAGGAAAGAGTATTCAGTTTATGTTGAGGTTTATGGTGTTCGATCACTGACTGCTAATACGCTTATCGATTCTGCTGATGAATTCCATGAAATTAATGAGAAATTATTATTGTAAATAAGGTTTGCTATCAAAATCCCCAATAGATATTGGCATGATGATCTACAGTTAACTTTAAATAAAAATTGCTAGCTATGAAAAATGAAGTAGATAAATTACTAGTCAAACATGAACTTCTCGTTCATTCAGAGCGTAAGCGTGTAACTTCTCATGTACAAAGGAAGGATGGGGATTGGATAGTAAATACGATCATGCTGGAACATTACTCTGTTCCATTTAGGTTTAAACGTAAAACTCGATATAAGAATCTCAAAGGGATGTTTGTTAACCTAACTTATTATCCAAATACCGAGACTATTGCTGGAATTCCAGTGGAAGTCATGAAGGTTATTCGCATTAGAACTACGTAGAATATTCCACCATATTGGCTAGTATTCGGATGAATATAAATTTATATCAGTTGGCTTGATTATTGTAAGTCATAGGGTAGTTATGTTTTTTCTAACCCGTGGGGCCGTAGCTCAGTTGGGAGAGCGCTGCGTTCGCAATGCAGAGGTCGAGAGTTCGAATCTCTTCGGCTCCACCACCTAATCTAATTTAGAACAATTCATAAATCTGTTATGAGTAGATAGGTAATAAATTGTATGTTTAGTGGGTAGCTAAACTGTTGTTTTGCCAGCTTTGATCTGCACTTTCATTAGGATCAGAGTTTAGAAATCGAATCAATTCCATGTGCAATCTATCAGGGATTTCAAAAGCGGGCGCATGACCAATCCCTGGAAAAATCATTAACTCAGCATTTTGTAATTGTTCTGCTACATGACGTGCTCGTGCCGGGTAATTATCTACAAGTCTGTCTTCAGCGCCTCCGATGACTAAGGCTTTTGTTGTAATATGTTGCCACTCATAAACTACGGGATCTTCAAAGATTAGCATTCTTTGCGCTGCCCGAACGCGAGCCATTCGAGGCCAATCACCACTTAAAGTTAATCCATATTGAACCTTTACCCAATATAAGTATTCTTCCTTCCATCCTCCTGGATAGTAGCGGACATGATTATTTAAAACCGTCTCATAATTTGTCATGAGTGCCCTTTCATAAGCTAATGTAGGGTCTATCCATTCATTGCCAGGACGCTGGTCTATTAAGCCTATTTGATTGATCATAACAACATGAGAAGTTGTTTCTGGGTAAGTTGATGCAAATCTAGTTGCTACCATGCCGCCCATAGAGTGACCAATAATCGCAGTATATTTAATATCTAAATGATCAAGTAACAGTTTGGTATGCCGTGCAGGCATATGAAGGTTGTAATGAATATCAGGTTTAGATGATCGGCCAAAACCAAGACGATCAATTGCTATAACTCTAAAACCTTCGAGGCGCAGAGCTTCAATAGTAACTTTGAATGCTGCAGCAAAAAAATTTAGGCCATGGAACAGAACCACTGTCTTTCCATTTGGAATCCCATCTGGCGACACGTCCATGTAGGCCATTCGATAATCATTGCCATCTAGACTGATAGGAAGGTAATTAACAGGGAAAGGGTATGTAACATTGGAGTAATCAATTGCTGTTGCTTCCCAGTCTGATGGTGCTTCAGCTGGTGGCTGAGCATGAATTAAAGAAGTTATTCCTGATAGAGCCATGAACCCTATGACGATTTTAAAATTACTTGATATACGCATAATACTAAGCATATGGTTTCTCACTTTTTAGTATGGAATAACTAAATTATTGATAATGGACCGGGTGTGTAGTGATTCGAATACGAGTTTCCATATAAGTGATTGAATCCCCATCAATATCGCTAAACCAGTGGGGAGTACCAGGTTGTAGAACCAATACATCTCCTGCATTTACTTTTCGAGTCAACCCACCACTAATACCCTTTTCACTTCTTACAACATCAAGATTGGCTGATTCTGATAGAGGTAATTCAAGCCGTCCACCTGTTACAAGTGTTCCACTACCTTCTAAAATCCTATAAATCTCAGTGCTATAGGGATGGTAAATCGCATACTGAACTACAGAGCTGCTACGGCGCCTTATAGTAATTCCTGGCGAAACACTAACTCCCCAACCTCCCGCAGAAGCTGATGCCGCTTCTGCCTGAGCGAGTTCCATCAAGATATTTCCGTTAGATTTAAAGATTGCAGGAGGAGCAACTGACTCTTGTGCTGAGATGCTAAAGCCGCATATAGATAAAAACAGAAGGTTAAGACTTAAATGTTTCATTGTTATCTCCCTATGAATCTGATCTTTAACTTTGGCAGCTAGCGGATTCCTAGATACTTGTGGACCTGAAGCGACAGTTCCCATGGTTGTCCACGATTATTTAGTCTGTCAATCATTGCCATGGTTTGTTCGCTATTGCACTTTCCATTAGACCAAAGCGGTTGAAGGTAGTAGTTCCAGAACCGAGTATGTTGATAGTAATCTAGTACCTCATCTTCTTTTTGGTCAGTAATAACTAATTTAAGTTCTTGGCCATAGGCTTGTTTTAATTCCGTAGCAGATGTTTTTGGGCTGACCGTTAACCAATCCCACTGAGCATTTACTCTACGTGTGCCGCTGGTTTGTATGTTGACCTTTCCACCAAGACGGTGAATAGAAGAAACTAGATATGAGAGTGCTTCGGGTTGGTCACAGGGTTCACCACCAGTAACGCATACCCAGCCACTGGCACCTACGGTATCTATGGCTTCTTTGGCGAGTGCATCTATGGACTGCTCTCCGGTAAGCACAGTTGATATGCTCCAGTCTGTATCACACAAATCACTTTGTGACGGATGTAGAGGGCATTCCTTAACGGCACAACCAGCAAACCTTATAAAAAACATTCGTTTGCCAGTTAGGTGTCCTTCCCCTTGGATGCTGCAAAATGTTTCTGCTAACGCTAACTTCACTTGATATGTATCTCTTTTGAATGGAAAAATGAAAAAATGGTTATCCCACTCTTTTTTTAATAGCGGTACTATAATACATACCTAAATTTTTCGAGTGGAGTTGAAAGATGCTGGCAAGAATTTTAATACTCATAACAGCCATTTTGGTCATAGTTCAACCTAGTTCAGGACATCACTCCCATGCTAATTATGACATGACAGAGTACCTCGAAGTATCAGGCACCGTGAGCGATATTCTTTGGATTAACCCACATATTTGGATTTTTCTTGAAGTGTCTAATGAAGATGGGCAGTTGATTCAGTGGGCGATGGAGGGTGCTACGCCTGGGCAGTTAGCAAGAAATGGTGTAACCCGTGATACGGTTAAATTGGGTGATACGATCTCTGCTCGTTGTCATCAAATGCAAGATGATTCTAATGGATGTCTTCTTGGATATCTTACTGGGACAGACGGTATTGAAAGACTTTGGGATTAAATTTTCCTGGAAACTCCAAAAAATAAGGAAATTAAACATATGATAAATTCCCATCAATTTATTTCAGCAATATTATTAACAATGATTTCTATGCCTTCTCTAGCCCAAGACTGGGTTGAGTATGTACATAGAACTGACCGTTTTGCAGTAACGTTTCCATCAACACCTCAGATTGAGGAAGAAATGAGACTCTCTGCACATGGAGTGTCTTTCCCGGCCAGAATTTACTCTGCTCAGCGAGGCCCTAGTAGCTATTCTCTTACGGTAGTTGACTATACGGATGCTCAAGCAAGACATCGTGAGAGACCTGATCAGACCGATGCAAGTTCAGGTGCTATGTTTTGGGTTATGGATGTTCGAGCATCGCTTGCTCATGCTGCTCAGGGCATTCGTGAAAGGACTAATGAAGCCGGAGGAGAACTAACATACGAAGGTTGGGCAGATATTGATAAGGTAGAGGGGCATCAAATGCAACTTACTAATGCTGACCTGTCGCGTACTTATATAGGACTCCACCTTAATAACAGTCGACTTTATATTCTTGAGGCAACAGCCCCTCAAAACTATCCTCCAGTCGCTTGGTTTCAGCAGTCTCTCCAATTTATTAATGAAGACGGTATGAGAGTTCGTTATATGTTTGATGCTGACGGGCAAAGAACGGATATAAGAATTACTCCACTTGCAGAGGCGCTTGAGGGTACAGAACGCGTGGTTGTGGAATAGAAAATAACAAATCAAAACAAGAGAGAATTATGAATTTTCATCCCTTGATTTTTTTTATTGGTGTTCTAATAACTTCGGTATCTTTTTCTCAAAGTAATCCAGAGTTTGTATCGCTTCGCCCTATAGTTGCTGCGGTTTATATGCCAGATGCTGGCCCAGAGCCGAAAGTCGCATTTCTAGTGGCCCATCGAACAGGAAATAGTCTTGATAATATCGCATGTAAAGAGCTAGCAGAACGGGGGTTCATGGCGCTTTGTTTTAATACGCGCTTTGTTAATAATGAAACTGAGGTTGATTGGGAGAAGCTAGCCCTTGATGTCAAAATCGCCGTAGACTTTGCTCGTAATAAACCTGGAATAGAAAAAGTTGTATTGCTTGGCCATAGCGGAGGTTCGCCCCTCATGTCTTTTTATCAAGCGGTTGCAGAGAAGGGCGTATCTTTTTGTAAGGGACCGAGTAAGTTGGTTGAGTGTAGTGAAGAGCTAGCTAATCTTGTTCCGGCTGATGGGATGGTTTATCCAGATGCCCATCCTGGAAATGGCGTTCAAGCATTACATGGGCTTAATCCATCTCTTTCAATCGTTGATGGACAGGTAGTCGTAGATAAGGCGTTGGATCCATTTGATCCAGATAACGGATTCAATGCGAATGGGGCATCGAAATACTCGGAAGAATTTCGTAACCGGTATTATCAGGCGCAGTCGCGTGCTATGAATGCAAAGATTGCAGAGGTAGAAGCACTTCGGGATAGTATAGAAACAGGTAAACATATCTATCCAGATGAAGATATTGTGCTTGTGCCATTTGATGCTCAGGCAGGAGCAGCACGTCTTGATGCTTATGACCCTTCAATTCCAGAGACAATGAGTACGTCACAGCCACGTAAGTTTCTAAGAAATGATGGTGAGATTGTAATGCAAGTCGCGCTTAGTGTTGCTTTACCAAAACCACATCAGGCTAGAGTTAATCGAACATTTAGGGGTGGCGTAAAGGTGTTGACGACTAAGTCTTTTTTAAGTGCTAATGCTGTGCGTTCAACTCATGCTATGAATGATATTGACCATTGTTCTACCAATGCGTCTACAAATTGTGCGGTTGCTAATATAGAAGCGCCAACATTGATTGCTGCAATGGGTGCCTATAACCATATTCGTTTTCAGGAACTAATGTATGAGAATTCGCCAGCACAGGATAAGGATTTTATTGTTATTGAAGGCGCCCGCCATGGCTATACTCCCTGCACAGCCTGTGAGAACAATTTGGGGCAATACTCCAATTCTTTAAAAAATTTATTTGATTATATTGAGCAGTGGGCTAACGCAAGATTTTAATTGCACTAAGACCGATTGATTGGTGCCTTTGATCTAAGGATCAAAACCGATTATTTGTCCACGTTCTACTCGAGTTGTACTACCATCAGGTCGAAGCTCATATCGAACTCTTGCGCCGTTTTCATCTAGAAATCTTAAGGATTGTTGAAACTGTGCTGGTGGTGGCATACGAGGCGGAACGGTTCCTTCTAGGATATATAGCCGACTTACCTGGCCATGTAGGTAGATTGCGGCAAAGGTACGTGAGCCATCTGGATTACTGAGCTGCAATTGATGTCCCTCGACGTTTTCTAAATGTCCCCAGGCATCATAAGTCACCTCTCCATCTCGCTGACGAAACTCAGTAGCAGCACGGGCTACAGAGGCTCGCTGATCAGTAATCCATCGATTACGGCCGCGTATTTGTTCTGATTCACGCTCATTCTCTAGCTTTTTTGCATGTACTGACTGTGACTGACTAAAATCTACAACGGTAACTTTATAGTGACTGCCGCGGTTAGATACTTCATAAGTTCGTGCAGGAAACTCGGCCTCGAGTTCTGAGTGGTAGACAATTGTTTGTATTTCTGGGGTACCGGGCAGATTTATAGTGAAAAGATCTTCCTCGTTTATGTATTCAATCCAGCCTTGTGCTTGCGTAGCTGAAGCTAATAATAGAAAAAATGTAATAGAGAAAGGTTGAGAAAAACGCATTTTTTTCCTTTGCTATATAAGTTAATAGAGTATCAATAAAAAATATTCGATGTTATCTAACAGACCCATTGACCTGAGCATAGTCGAGTTCGTTCTCCATCTGGAGTCAATTGATAACGAATGCGCCTCCCTTCGTCATCTAGAAAACCAAGTGATTGCTGAAATAAGCTTTGAGGAGGGAATCCTGCAGGAACCGTCGCCTCCATCATATACAGTCGATTAGCATGTAGATATAAACCTGCATATGTGCTTGAACCATCCACGTTTGAAATAACAATATTCAGGCCCTCAACTAGATCAATATGATGCCAATTGTCATAGAGAATTTTACCACCTCGTTCACGGAGTTTTGAGGCCTCATAAGGTACTGATCCTCTTTGATCATATAACCATAGAGAGGAAACAGGAGCATCATCAGTTTTATCAATTAACTCAGTATATTTTCCCTCGCCGTCTCTAAAATCGATGATCATTAGAGAGAGAAGACCTCCATTTTCTTGGACTGAATAAGTTCTGCCGGGAAATGTAGCACCATATTCAGAAATGTAGTCAAAATTTTGAATATCCGGTTCCCGAGGGAAGTTAATGATAAACCGGTGTTCCTGGTCTGTGTATAGAATCCAACCTTGTGAAAAGCTTATAGCTGGCATTGCAACAATTAATGTTATTAAAATTATTTTTAGATTGCGCATTATCACTCTCCAAACTAATAGTGATTCAAACAGATTTTTTAGTCGTACTCACCCTCTGTTCCGTCTGCAGTTTTTAAAAAACCAAATAGACAAGCTGGTGTGCCTGCTTTTAATGGGTGGCAGCGCACAGAAATTTTATCTCCTATCTTTACGCTGTCTTCAGTCCAGCCTTTTCTAGAGAGTGCGCTGAGCCCACCCCCTTCTAAAGCCCAAATTGTTGGGATGTTATTTTCACCAATAACCTCCATGTAGATCCAGGCGTGTGGATTCATCCAGTGTGCCTCAGTTACAGTCCCCTCCATGTCTACATATTGTGTAAGGTCATAGTTGCCATGGGAATGGTGTGTATAAACAGGCATTGTCCAGATGGCTATTCCGATCGCTATAAAGCCTCGAATCATTGAAGAAAACATAATGCTTCTCCCCCCATTAGATAAAATCGTTCTATCTCTATTTATAACTGAACACCTTAACCAGCAGATGGCAGAGCTGCAACGAATTCTTCCATGCGTCTTAGCATAGCTGAATCGGGTAACGGCCCGATACCGCCAGCAAGATTATCAATCAGATTAGTGGGTTTGCTGGTAGCCGGCGTTACTACAGTTACTGCTGGGTGTGCGATCACGTATTTGAGAAAGAATTGTGCCCAACTATTAGCATTAAATTCCTGTGCCCATTCTGGCACTTGATGCCCAGCTACGCGGCTCCATAATCTCGTTCTTCCAAATGGTTGATAGATAATCACAGCGATACCACGGTCTTGAGCTAGTGGCAGAATTGTTTCTGCAGCTGCCGGGTTATCAACCGCATAATCAATTCCAATAAAGTCTAGAGTCTCATCACGCATAGCTTGAATTAGTTCATGATTGCGATCAGGAGTGTCATAGGTGATACCGATATACCTGGCTCGTCCCTCATCTTTTAATTGCTGAATCATGGGTAATTGGGTTTTTATGTCCCCAAGATTATGAATTTGCATAAGATCAATCGGAGACTTTCCGATTCGATCAAAGGAATCTTGAATTTGCTGTTGAGTCACATCTGGATAAGATGGTCCCCACTCTGGTTTTGCTGAATTAACTTTAGTAGACCAGAATAGTTGTTCTTCAATGCCAAGGTCTTGAGCTAGTTGTCCTGATATTCCCTCGGATGGCCCATAAGCTTCTGCTGTATCAAATACTGTGCCTCCATTTAGGTAAAGCGTTCTCATGACTTCACGAAGCGTCTCAATATCACCACTATCAGCAAGGCGACCAAAGCTGCCAGCGCCGCCGAGCCCAATAATGGGTATCGTTTCACCAGAGGAGGGTATTTCTCGTGCAAGTAATGTGGCTGTTTGGCCATGAACTAATTGGAAGGGAAAAGCTATTGAACCAGCTGCGGCAGCAGCACTTTTAATACAGTCGCGTCGTGTAAGCATTGTCTAAGTAATTCATTAAAGTAGGAACGG
The DNA here is from genome assembly GCA_002434915.1 of Proteobacteria bacterium UBA6522. GTDB lineage: Bacteria > Pseudomonadota > Gammaproteobacteria > Steroidobacterales > Rariloculaceae > UBA6522. The sequence goes on along the minus strand of DJLG01000061.1, from coordinate 5,074 downwards.
AGTATAAATCTTACCAGAACGATGCCTATCAAATAAAACGAGGTTGCCAATAATGATGGATTATTTTCGCATTGCAGTTGACCGTGGTGGGTGCTACTTTGCTATTACCTAAGTGAATTAAGAAAAAGTCAGATGCTACGTTTCTACTATGTTTTATTACTATCGTCATTGGTTGGTTTTGCACAGGCCCATCATGGGGCAGCCCAATCTTATGATGTGGATACTCTCATTACGGTCGAGGGTGAAATTTTATCGGTTTCTTGGCGAAACCCTCATGTAACCATGGAACTTCAGCGCACAGGTGAGGTCGGGGGTACAGAACTCTGGCAAATAGAAGCCTCAACCGCTAATCGGTTGGAGCGTATTGGGATTAGCCGGGATGTTGTTTCAGTGGGGTCTAAAGTGGCTTTTACCGGAGCGCCATCCCGACATGGGTTGAATGCTCTGGCTGCCTGGATAATGACTCTGGAAAATGGCCAAGAGCTACCGATATGGCCGCAAAGGGCCAGACGTATGGGCCGCACAGTTGATCTTGCTCCAGTTGATACTGCAATAGTGGAGGCGAGTACGGCCAATGCGAATGGGATTTTCCGGGTTTGGAGCCGTCCAGACATAAGCGGGCAGTTGCTTGAGGGGGGTTATCTTCCTTTTACTGAAGAGGCATTAATGGCTCAAGAGGGTTGGAATCCTTTAGTTGATGATCTTGTATTGCGATGCATTGCTCGCGGAATGCCATCTATTATGAATAACCCACAACCTATGGAGTTCATTGATAATGGAAGTTCTATTGTGCTTAGAATAGAGGAATGGGACGCAGAGAGGGTGATTCATCTAGATCAAGATGAATTTCCAGTGAATGAGTCTGCCTCAGGTCTTGGCTACTCTATAGGTCGATGGGAAGACAATACGCTGGTTGTAAATACGACACATATCAATGACCCGTATTTTGATGATATAGGTACTCCTCAAGGGGATTCATCTGTAGTTGAAGAGCGATTTACGCTTAGTGAAGATGAAACACGACTAGATTATGAGTCTATCCATGTGGATCCCGAGACTTTTACCGACGCTGCCAGACAAACAGGTTATTGGAATTGGATCCCCGGTGAACAAGTTAAGCCCTATAACTGTACGGTGGATTGAGGATCACTGGTTTTGATAAGAATAAGTTAGTCACAATAAACTAGCGACTGTTTTGGTATCTTGTCTGATACACAATATATGAGCTAAATGTGAAGTTGTTTTAATCTAGGTAGCGAGCATGAATAAAAAAATAATTTTCATTGTTACCCTGATTTTTCTGGTTTTTTCTAATGCTGGTAGCTCACAGATCACAGCACCTAAAATGATGTTGCATAGCTTAGAAAACCTTGAAAGTCGTAATATGGAGGATGGACGTGTTACCCGAAGAATTTCAGGTGACGCTGTCGGTCTTATCCGGGTTGAATGGCCTGCTGGGACTATAACTACGCCTCACAATCATGCAAATGAGCTAATTGTTCTCTTAATTGAAGGACGCCTGAGAGCCTTGGGTGGGGAGACTGAATTTATTCTCATGCCTGGAGATCTTGTGGTTGTTCCTGCATACGTTGAACATGGCTATGAGGCGCTAGAAGATTCGATCACTATAGAAGCTGTAGGGCCAGGATAAAGTTCTAGCGTTAGGTTTTTGATTAAAGCATTCAGGTGAAATATGGCAGTTAGGTCGGGAGGGCGAATTTTAGTAGATCAGCTGCGCATTCATGGCACACAGCATGTGTATGGTGTTCCTGGTGAAAGCTACTTGGCTTTGCTTGATGCCCTTCATGATGTTCCTGAACTAAAGTTTTTTGTATGCCGCCAGGAAGGTGGTGCAGCCATGATGGCCGAGGCGGATGCAAAGTTAACTGGGCGCCCTGGGGTATGTATGGTGACCCGTGGTCCTGGCGCTACTAATGCTAGCGCTGGGATTCATATTGCTCATCAAGACTCAACACCTTTGATTCTTTTGGTCGGTCAGGTAGCCCGTAGCATGATGGGAAGAGAGGCCTTTCAGGAGATAGATTTTAGACATATGTATGGTCCACTTTCCAAATGGGCTGCACAAATTGATGACCCAGCGAGAATTCCAGAAATGATGGCTCGAGCCTTTTCTATTGCTGGTTCAGGGCGTCCTGGGCCTGTTGTTCTAGCGCTACCTGAGGACATGCTTTCCGAAACTTCTGACGTTAGAGATGCTGAACCAGTTCGCACTTCCCAGGCATGTCCTGACCCTAAATCTATTCGGGCGTTTTCAGAAATACTAAAAACCTCTGAGCGTCCTATGCTTATAGTCGGCGGTGGTGGATGGGATAAAACTGCTGTTGGAAATATTAAGGCTTTTGCAGAGAGGACAAAAATTCCTATCGTAACTTCTTTCCGTCGCCAAGATTATTTCGATAATAATCACTCATCCTTTGCGGGTTATTTAGGAATTGGGATTAATCCAAAACTTGCTCAACGTGTTAAGGATGCTGATTTATTGATCGTTCTTGGTGCACGTCTTAGCGAGGTACCCACTAGCGGTTACTCATTGCTTAATATTCCAGTGCCACATCAGAATCTTGTGCATGTTCATGCTGACCCAGAAGAACTTGGGCGTGTTTATCAAGCCCAGTTACCTATCAATGCAGATCCACGTGCTATGGCTGCTGTTTTACATGATGTGGCTGTAGGTGATGGGGCTGAGCGTTGGGCAGATTGGTTAAAGGATGCTAACAGTGACTGTCAAAACTATAGTAGAGCAATAAAAACGCCAGGTAACTTACAGATGAGCGAAGTGATGACACACTTGCAAAAAGTCCTTCCGGAAAATGCAATTATCACAAATGGCGCTGGAAATTATACTGCTTGGATTCATCGTTTTTATCGTTATCGTCAGTACGGCACACAACTTGCTCCAACTGCAGGGTCTATGGGTTATGGGGTTCCAGCATCTGTTGCAGCAAAACTTAGAATGCCAGAGCGAGAAGTTATAGCCTTTGCAGGTGATGGTTGTTTCTTGATGAATGGGCAAGAGTTTGCCACGGCTGTGCAGTATGGAGCGAATATAATATGTATTGTCGTAAATAATTCTATGCTCGGTACAATCCGCATGCATCAGGAAACGCATTATCCTGGTAGAGTTAGTAATACAGGTCTTATAAACCCTGACTTTGCATCCTATGCCGAAGCTTTTGGGGGTTATGGGGAAATTGTGGAGCGGACTGAGGAATTTCCCGCTGCTTTTCAACGTGCCCGTGATAGCGCTAAGCCAGCCATACTTGAGCTTCGGGTTGATCCTGAGGCTCTTACACCAGGAAAATCTTTGAGTGAGATACGTGGGCCATCACTATAGATGGGCTGGGTTACTTGGATTTATTCAATATTAATAATTTATATAGAGGTAATAAAGAGTGAATAGGAGCTATATTGACGGGAACTGGGTCAAGGGGAAAAGCGCTCTAAAAAACCTTAATCCATCAGATTTGGATGACTGTATTGGAGAGTTTGAATGTGTTGATGGGTCTCAGACTAAAGAGGCAATTGAAATTGCAAGTAATGCTACTTCTGCATGGCAAGAGATTGGTATCCATCGTAGGGCCGAGATTTTGGACCATATTGGTAATGAAATTCTAAAGAAGAAAGAAGATCTTGGAACGCTTTTATCGCGTGAAGAGGGCAAGGTTTTACCTGAAGGTATTGGCGAGGTTGAGCGAGCTGGGCATATATTCAAGTTTTTTGCTGGTGAGGCTGTACGTGTTGCTGGATCAAGCATGGAGTCAGTTCGTCTTGGCGTCGACGTTGAAATTAGTCGTGAACCACTAGGCCTTATAGGCATTATTACTCCATGGAATTTTCCAATTGCTATTCCCGCTTGGAAGATAGCTCCTGCACTTGCATTCGGTAATACGGTAGTTTTTAAGCCTGCTGGACTGGTTCCTGCGTCTGCCCATGCTTTGACGCAAATTATTTCTGAATCAGGTTTGCCAGATGGAGTTTTTAATCTTGTAATGGGCTCAGGTTCTGAGGTTGGGGCGGCGATTGTTGACTCATTACTTGTTGATGCAGTGACTTTTACAGGGTCAGTAGAAACAGGGCGTAATGTACTTGTGAAAACTGCAGAGCGTCAGGCACGGGTGCAGCTTGAGATGGGTGGAAAAAACCCTCTTGTCATACTTGACGATGCTGATCTAGAAATAGCGGTGGAATGTGCACTAAATGGTGCTTTTTATTCAACTGGACAACGATGTACGGCCTCTTCACGATTGATAGTGACGGCTGGTATTCATGATCGTTTCGTTGCACGTTTAGTCGAACGTATGGAAAGCATGAAGGTTGATCATGCACTTAATCCAGGAACACAGATGGGACCTGTTGTTGATCAGGTTCAACTCGAACAGGACCTTGAGTATTTGAAAATAGGGCGCTCAGAGGGTGCAGAAATTGTTAGTGGTGGCAAGCAACTAGAAAGAAAAACAAAGGGTTATTACCTTGCTCCAACTTTATTCACAGAAACTAAAAATAAGATGAGAATTAACCAAGAAGAAATTTTTGGTCCAATCGCAACTGTAGTAAAGGTTAATGACTATGAGGAAGCACTTAATACTGCAAACGATACAAGCTTTGGTCTTTCTGCAGGTATTTGTACTAATTCGCTAAAGTACTCTAGAAATTTTAGACGTAAATCGGGGGCGGGTATGGTTATGGTTAACCTTCCGACCGCTGGTGTTGATTATCATGTTCCATTTGGTGGTCGTCGCAGTTCTAGTTTTGGTCCGCGTGAGCAAGGACAGGCTGCTGCACAGTTTTATACTGCAACGAAAACCGCCTATATAAGCCCATAGAAAAGATGATCGTAAAATGCTGAACCAATTAAAAAAAAATAATCTTATTTTTATAAGAGTAATTAATAGACTCACAGGAATGAGTTTTAAAAAAACTTTTTTGATTGGGTTTTTTGGTCTATTACTTAAGTGTTGACACACCTTAAAGGCTAAGAAAACAATGGTTAACCAGCTTGTTATTTACGATCAAAAAGATGAAATCTCTATCATCACGATAAATCGTTCTGATG
>DJLG01000027.1 GCA_002434915.1 Proteobacteria bacterium UBA6522 | reverse complement strand
CCGTACTCTTTTGGCCAGTGCGGAGCAGCCCAACCTTCACCTGACAAGGCTTCCATCCAGTCTTCTGCTGCTTTGCGAGCTTCAGGATCTTCGGACTTTCGATCATTTTCCCAAGGACGTTCTCGTTGATGGACTTCTTTTCCCATTTCTACATATCTTTGTGGGAGTTTGGTATCTAAGAGTCCTTGAACTTGAGTTCGGAATGTTGCTTGTTCTTGAGTATCGTTCCAGTCCATGTGGTTCCCGCTTTCATAATCGCTGTCTCAAAAATAGCAAATATGTACGCATGTTTGCCAGATCATATATTTTTTATTCTTTGGATTATCTCAGTTGTAGAAATCTGTGTGGTATATGAAACTAAACGGAAAATACCCAGATCGATCGGGACTTTGTAGCATAACTGTTCTAGTTCTTCAGAAAAATCGTCTCCATGAACAACCAAATCTATTCGATGAGCGTTCAGCCATTCTTCATCAATTACTAGTGGAGCATTCGCGACTACTTCGTCAACATACCGACAAGAAGATACGGTTTCCACTCTTTCCTCCATAGTCATGACAGGAGATCGTTTGTACTCTTTTACAACTTCGTCGGAATGAATTCCAACAATCAAGTGATCACCAAGTTGTTTGGCTTGCTTAAGAAAATTGGCGTGGCCGTAATGAAATAGATCAGCAACCATATCCACATAAACCCTTGTCATTATCGTTCTCCCCAATTTTTTAGTGCCATAAGACTTGCTAGTTAGGTCTTTTCTTGAAGTACATGAAGGCGCCCTTGCTTCTCGTCGGCGTCTTGTATATAAGTGTATTCTTTGCCTGGCTCTAAAACTTCTTCATACAGAATTTCTCTTGCTTCGCCGCTACCTATAGCTAAGGCATAATCACCTTCATCAGAAATTTTAAACATTATGTTTCCATTGTGATCGGTGATTTGTTTGCTAAAACCAACAATGGCCACTTCCATATTGGGTATAGGTCGTAAGTCGGGAGACAGTATCTGGATTCGAGTAAGATACTTTTTAGGAAACAAAAATTTGCTAACCCTAGTTGAAAGAGAAGATTTTGAAAGATTTATTGATTCTGGGATTGAATCTATAATGTCAGCTTCAAATCCTTTTTCCTTTGGGATTCTCCAATTGGGACCATATTTTAGAGTTAAATATTCTTCTGGAGGATTTGGTACATAGAAAGATTTTCCCAATAGGGGAGCAGATCTTAATTCTTCATAAAGATGTGTAGGAATTTTTACGCCAGGGAATTGAAAAATACTTTCGTCATGCACTCGGTAACAGCACCAATCTATAGGTATGTCATATTTTGAAAGTTCTACCCCGATCTGAAAATCTGTTTTCGATACTTTTACTTCAAAATTTGCTGACTCAAACTTTTTTACAGCCTCATAGATTGACGATTCATCTAGATTATGCATGCCTATAATTGAACCAATATCTATATCGTCATCCCAAGGTATTAGCGTCCCATCTCTGACTGCACCTAGACATGTGCCATGTCTGAGAAAGAAAGTGATATTGACATCACGCAGCAGATCCCAAATTTCTAATAATACTTTCTCTGCATTAAGCGGTTGCATCGTTCGCATTTTCTCCCTTATTAAGAAACTCGCATTTCATGAGCTTATATGTATACTAGCCGCCAATGATGAAATTGCCGATCATTTTTCAGAGCTTAAAGCTGGTGCTGATAAATATTTGAAAAGAATAATTAATTTAAAAACGTATATTTTAGTAGGAGTAAATTATGAATTTAAGAAGTACTTGGAGGCCAGACAAAGATGAAGTGATTTCTGAGAATGGAATTGTAGCATCGATGCACCCTAAAGCATCCGAAGCGGGGTTGGAAATGCTTCGTCGAGGAGGGAATGCAATTGATGCTGCTGTAGCTACAGGATTTGCTATATCGGTACTTGAACCTAATAACAGTTGTATAGCTGGTGTTGGGTTTATGCAAATAAGCTTAAACTCTGAAATAAACAACTACCCTGCAGGCACAAATGTCGTAATTGAGTACGGACCTAGAGCCCCAAAAGCTGCAAGACCCGATATGTACAAAATAACTGGTCCTGGAGGGGGTATTTCTACGTACTCGGTAGAAGGTAATCATAATACGGACGGTTACCAATCAATTGCCATACCTGGAACAACTGGAGGACTTTGCAAAGCTCATGAATTGTTTGGAGAACTTCCTTTAGAACAAGTTATGGAACCAGCAATTCAGTATGCAAAAGAAGGGTATGACGTTTATTGGTTACTCTCATTGGTGATTGCAACAAATATGGAACAATTACAAAAATTCCCTGGATCAAAAGAAATATTTTTGCCAGACGGATTCCCTCCCAAATATATACCTGACCCTAGTTCTGCAGATTACAGCGCTACCAGACTAAAACAAAAAGACCTTGGAGATTTACTAGAAAAAATATCTAAAGAAGGTGCTGATGCATTTTATAAAGGCGATGTAGCAGCAGCAATAGAAGAAGATATGAAAAAGAATGATGGTTTGATCACAATGGAAGATCTTGCAGAATTCAAAGCCGAGGTTAAAGTTCCAGTAAAAACTACCTTTAGAGATTTTGAGATTTATGCTCCTAGTGCTCCAAACGGAGGATGGACTAATTTACAGACGCTTAATATTTTAGAGAACTTTGATCTAAAATCCATGGGGCACAATAGCTCGGAATACCTTCACACATTTATAGAAGGCGCACGGCATGCTTTCGCTGATAGATATCACTACTTGGGAGATCCTGATTTTGTTGAAGTTCCGTTGCAAGGACTATTATCAAAAGAATATGCAAAAGAAATATCTAAAAATGTAAACCTGAATACAGCTGAATTAGAAAATTCATACAAAGGAGATCCTTGGAATCATTATGCTGATATTGCTATTCACGACGCATGGAAATACGATGAAAAATCTAATAAACCAGATCTAAATAATGGAAATCATAGCCCAGATACAGATTGTACAACTCATTTTGGAACAGCTGATAAATATGGCAACTTAGTTTCTTGTACTCAAACTGCTGTTAATAGCTTTGGTTCAAAAGTTGTATCTAAAGGTCTTGGAATTTTATGGAATAATGCAATGATATGGTTCAACCCGAAGCCTGGGACTAAAAATTCCATAGCGCCATATAAACGCCCTCTTGTAAATATGGGGCCAATCATAGCCTGTAAAAATGGGAAACCCTATGCAAGTATTGGATCTCCAGGAGGTCGGAAAATACATAATGCAAATCTAAGTGTTGCTCTTAATATCTTAGAGTTTGGTATGGGCCCACAAGAAGCAATATCAACATCAAGGGTAGATTCAAGTGGTCCAACAACGCTTGCAGATTACAGAATCGATGCAAATGTGCTCAGTGCTCTTGATAAAACGGGACATAAACTAGAAATGGTTGATGATTCAGAAACTTGGTACAGTTTCGCCCGGCCATCAGCAATTGTTATTGACCAAGAACAAAAAATAATTTACGGGGGATCAGATGCATTTCCCGTAGCCGAAGCAAAGGGCTATTAATTCTTTAATTTGTTAAATTTTTGAAATGCGATCTAAGGAAAGCAAGTCGATTAATTTATGGACTAAAATATGTAGCCTCGTAAGATGTTCTGGTAACTCACCGGCATCGTAGAGCAGCATCCTTGTCTGTATTGGCAGGTAATAAATCTGAAAGGCAGCCATTTCCCCCGTACTCTGGTAGCCTGACAATCAGACAATGTGGTCGGATTAGTCATTTGTATATTGGAGAATTTATGAAAATAGTCAATGTAGAGCATTACATTATTCACCCGACGAAAGCAGCCGAAACGAGTTACCACAACTACGCGAAAGGCAAAAATCTGTGTTTCGTTAAAATTGAGACCGACGAAGGTATAGATGGCTGGGGTGAGTGTTATACACAAGCCGATCGTGACATTCAAGTGACCGCTCATATTGACCAATTAAAACGATATTTGATAGGTCGTGATCCAAGGCATATCAAGCATTTTCTGCAGATGTCTTTTGATGACTTTGGAGCTCGCCGAGGGGCAATGGATCTATACAGCGCAGTGAGTGGGCTGGAACAGGCTATGTGGGACATCCTTGGCAAATCCTGTGGTTTGCCTGTACATATGCTTCTTGGTGGACCTTGCAGAGACAAAATAAGAGTTTACGCCAACGGTTGGGGTGGTGGTGGCTGGGACGAGACCGAGGTCGCTGAGAAGGCACGCAAAATTGTTGATTTAGGGTTTACCGCGTTGAAATTTGATCCAGTCCCCGGTCCGTGGAGAACTTTTGTTGATAAGACTATTGAGAGGCAAACGATAAAGAACGTACAGGCCGTGCGTGAAGCGGTCGGACCCGACATCGACATTCTGGTAGAGATGCACCGCAGACTAGCCCCGATGCATGCAGTTCGTATAGCTAGAGAGATGGAGCAATTCGAACCATTTTGGTATGAAGAGCCAGTGTTGGCTGAGAATATAAACGCCTTGGCAGCAGCAAAGAAGGAAATAAATATCCCAGTTGTGACCGGTGAGGAACTGTACACTAAGTTCGAATTCAGGGAAATGTTTGAGAAAGGCGCTGCCGATATTATCAACCCTGATGTTTGTAACGTAGGCGGAATTTTAGAACTCAAGGAGATTGCAGCTATGGCTGAGCCATACTTCGTTGCGGTGTCCCCACATAACTACAACAGCACGACAATCGGGCTTGCGGCTACCCTGCAGGTGTCAGCAGCGATACCAAATTTTTTGATCACTGAGTACTTTATAAACCTCGAAGAAATGGGACGTGAGATTGCCACGAACCCATTCAATGTTGAAGATGGATACATCCAGATCCCCTCTGCACCTGGACTTGGGACTGCGTTGGATGAGGCTGCTCTTGCAGAATTCCCATATCAGGAATTTCCTATGAGAAACTTCAGACCTTATTCGGACGAAGGGCCATGATTGTTTGTATCTCTGTTTTTAGCAGGATTATTTTAGAGGATTGATATGAAATCTTTTTTGGTAGCTCTAGGTTATTTGGGTGCTTTTTTATTTATCGCTACAGGAGTGACTCTATTTATATATGTTGGGATATATGTTTTACCTCTAGCTATTGGTGTTCCATTAGTAGTTGTTGTAATTGCTTTGACAGCTGTTTGGACTCGGAGAAATATAAATAAAGGGCAAACAGAAAAAAGTACCGTTCGTGATTGGACTGATCTCGAGGCAGTCAAAGAGGAACAGCGGATCAGAGATGAAGAGTGGTTAGAAAATCAACAGCGTATGAAAGAGCAACTACGGAAAAAACACTAGATAAATATTTCTACTCCTAGGTTTGATGCTCTGTCTCTCAATTCATCATATTGATTATTCTCTACAGGAACACCGTTTTTCAATCTATCTTCTTGGATATCAGCTTCAGGGTCACCTGCTACCAATACCCGTTCTTCTGATGAAATAGATGGAGTTGCATGCATTTCACTAATCATGTCATCCATCATTGATTTGAAGTCGTCAACATTGCGGAATTTAGCGATGTCAATAGCCATCATAAAACTCATATTTTCGCCGGCAGATAACTGAGTACCATAACCACCACCTGAAAGTACCCCACATAAAATATCAACGACAAGTCCTAAACCATATCCTTTATGCGATCCCTGTTCACGAGTATTACCTAATGGATTCATAGCCCAATGTTCCCCTCTATCGCCCAACGGTTCAGTTAGAGGTTCGCCTTCGGCAGTCACTGCCCAACCTGCGGGAATTTTAACACCTAACCGTTTAGCTAGACCTATTTTTCCACTTGCAACAGTACTAGTCGCCATATCCAAAATAAAATCACGCTGTTCCCCAGCTGGAGCAGCAAATGCTATAGGATTCGTTCCTATTCGAGGCCTAGCTCCTAATGCAGGGCGTACAGAAGGACTAGCGTTCGTCATGGCCAGTCCGATCATATCGTGAGTCAGTGCCATCATGGGATAATACGCAACCATACCTATATGGTGACCATCCTTTATAGTAGCCATACCAACTCCAAAATCTTTAGCCTTGGAAATAGACATTTCCATCCCTTTATAAGCGGCTACAAAACCTAACCCGTTTCCACAACTTAGCAACGATGTTGTGTCAGTCTCAGAAATTATTTCAATACTCTGTGGGATTGTATATTCACCTTTTTCAATTGCAATGGAGTATCTCACGGCATTTCCAACACCATGTGTATCAACTCCTCGCAAACTTGCGGATACTAAGATTTTTGAAGTGATATCAGCATGTTCTTCTGGTACATTGACACCTCTTAAAATGGCAGAAACTTGTTTAAGTAAATCATCGTGTAATATTCGTGTTGAATTAAATTCGTTTAATTTGAGATCTTTTAATGTCAAATCATTTCTCCTAATCCCATTTTTAATGCCAGATCGTAGATTTTTTTGCAAACAGCTAAATCTTCAAAAACAGCACCTTGTGATTCAAATAATGTAACATCATTAGCTGACCTTATTAATAGGATTGATGAGACTAGTTAGAGATGGTTAGGATCAAACTTAGGGTCAGATCACCTAATTCCTGTAACCGTATATAGCTATAATACTGCTGAAATGGGACTTTCAGCAGTATTATATGTGCAGTTCTCGCGATTGATGCTTCCCCATATGTAAGGGAGGGGCAGTCGGCGATAGGGTCTCGTGAAGCAGTATTCTAAAGGGATCGAGATTTCGATAGGATATTTGATATGAAAGTACTAACTGTTGTTCTAGCGATATGCATGCTGAGCGTTATTGGCTGTTCGAATGATAATGATGCAGAAATTGCAGAACTTAAAAGTCAGATACAAGAACTTCAACAAGCTCAACCTACTACAGTAGCGGCAGCAACGGCAGCACCAGCGTCAGCAACAACGGCACCAGCGGTGGCAACGACAGCACCAGCGGCAGCTACGACAGCACCGGTGGC
>DJLG01000178.1:15687-24239 GCA_002434915.1 Proteobacteria bacterium UBA6522 | reverse complement strand
GATAATGTTTCTAATATACAAATAGATGCTGCACTACAGCCTGGGAATAGTGGTGGCCCTATTATTGATCAACATGGAAATGCAATTGGCGTAGCTGTAGCGAAACTAGATCACACAGCAATTTCTAATCTGTTTGATGCCGTGCCCGAAAATGTTAATTTTGGTATACGGTCCTCTGTGGCTGCAAATTTATTAGATTTAAATGATGTCGCTTCGCCGGATGCGGATATCACTATTTTGTCCCAACAAAATCTTGGCCAACGCATCAGCGAGGGAACTCTTTACTTATCTTGCTGGATGTCGCCATCGCAGATTGATGGAGTACGTTTTTTGAGAAGTCTTTTTGAAGGTTTATAAGATGCAATTTAAGCAGTTATTTTTTTTGATTATTCCGTTTTTTATAGCTGGTTGTGGTGGCGGAGGCGGAGATCCTGAAGGCGCTGCTGATGCTGTAGATGATTCCGGAGCTGTACTGGCTATCACATCAGCTTCAACATTTTCAGTATTAGAGAATAGGACTGTAATAGCCACTATGAGTGCATCAAAGGGTGTTTCTTGGAGTGTGTCTGGTACTGATAGTGCGTGGATTGATATTGATCCAACCTGGGGGTATTTGTCGTTCAAAGCGGCCGGAGATTATGAGGTTCCTGTTGACGATGGGAAAGATAATACATATGTAGTGACTATTAAGGCTCAGGATGGGGCTGTTGGTTCTTCAGAGTCAGTCACAAAAGAGGTTACGGTAACTGTTACGAATGATTCGACCGAGAGGGGTTCAATAGTTACTGATTCAACTTTCAACCCATTCGAAAGATATTTGGATGTAAGAAAATTAAGACTGTTTGTAAGGACCGGCGTTTCTAACACTTTTATGGAAAGTATTGCTTCAGCTTATGAGGCAATGCTAATGAATACAACGGCTATAGATTACGATTTGCGCGATGGTTTATTTACAGCACTTAATACATTAAATGCTTATCAGCGTATAGGATATATTGGTCCTTCAAATTATTCGGGCTCTTTGGATGCTCAGCCTGGGGGTAGTTACACTGATAGTGCTATTGATTATATCTGGGAACAAACCGGCTCATCCGAGGCCGATATTATTGGAGAGGTTATAGAGCATCTTCTCCACACTATTACTGCTATAGGTTTTAATACTTCTTTTAATTCTGAGTGGACGTGGAATAGCACATCGTCTCAGTTGCATTTAGCAATGCAGCAGGCTATTTCTAATGGTGTTTATGATGTTTCAAGCTATGAGGATAAAAAAAGCGATACTGAGGCTTATAACAAGATTACTGCGACTGAATATGCCTATTGGCTAATTCTTGCGGAATGGGATTATTTTGATGTTGCCGGTAAAGTTGAATCAGGATATGGAACTGGAAATTCTGAGTTTAATGTTGGGACATCTGCAGAAATCCAAACAAAGAATCCACTTGGGCATACATTGTATATAGATACTGTTGCTAAAATTCTCTCTGTTCCTGATAAAGATGTAATCCGCTCATTATTCTAGATTTGATTGGGTGGAAGAACTGGTATTTATTGAAGAAAGTACCTTTAAATGAAATTGATTTATCTTTTTTGCCTGCTTTATCTCGGTGTAATAGCCAATATATTTGCACAAGAACTATTGTTCGGCAGTGTTGTCAGGGTAATAGATGGTGATACCGTTGAACTAAAAGTAGAGTCTTTATCACAGCGTATACGTCTATCCGAGATAGATGCCCCAGAGAAAAATCAATTCTGGGGTTTTGAGTCTAGTAAAGCCTTAGAGAAAAAACTTTTAGGGAAGTCTGTTCGTGTTGTAATTAATGATGTTGATCGATACGGACGAACTATTGGAACAATATTTGTTGGAGAAGCTAGCATTAATGAGTTGATGGTCTTGGAAGGTCATGCATGGGTTTATCGAGATTATTCAGATGATCAAAATCTAATTGATCTAGAGGATTTAGCTCGGGCAGGTAGAAAAGGATTATGGACCAAGGAAAATCCTATACCTCCCTGGCAGTGGAGAAGAGAGAGGCGTTCCCAGTAATCCACTTATGCCTTTCAATTTTAATAGAAGGGCTTTTGCTTTATAGAGGCGTTCTTCTATGATTTCAGGGTAATTATTTAGTGCACTTTATTTAGCACTCTAGCCACCCTTTTATATGCGATGGCTATGCCTGTGAGGCTAAAAATAAAACCAATGGTCATCAAAAGAATCATTATTACATCCCACAGTGGTCTGAGATTTACAAGGCCTGGGAAGTCTAGGCTGTGAATTCCATTAAATAGCCATCGGTACATCCGCCGACTATCATCCATCACTGAGATTAAGCGACCGTCATTTAAATTCACATGAACCCAAGTTTCATCAGGGTCATCCAGAATAAGTCGTAACGTACTTTCGCCTAAAGAACCTTCGCGTAAGTGCCCATAGATATCATCTGCAGGCACAAGGTAGCTATCCCTAACACTATTATCAGGCCAGGCTCTTGATACTGCTGATTCGCCAGCAGAAACTAAATATGTCTGATCAGCAATGTGACTGGATCCAATTGGTATAAGCTCAGATGCTCCAAGACTTCTTGCCACTACAAATGCTTGTTTATTGTATGCAGTGAATTCAAATTCTCTGATGTTTGCAAACTTAGCGAAATCTAACGCATGAGATTGGCTAAGTGCTTCAGTGAGGGTAATGCCACGGACATCTGCGACTTGTTGAGCAGTAGGGTCTGGTACAGAGAAAAGCCTACCATGATCCATTGATAACCACCCACTAAATATCCACAGTAATACAACAATGCCAAAGACAAACCCAATTTTATGATGCAAGGCTAACAATCCACGATAAGGACTTGCCAGCCCTTTATTGCCACGTTGTCGTGCAGTTCTCGTGTGTTGCATGCCAAGGGTCAATCCAGCTAACACCCCTATAATGCCAACAAGAGATATCCACCAGACTAGCTGATCCCATAACGTCCAGTTTTTACGAATTACAGTTGGATAAATCCAGTGCACAACTGCACCAACATAATTCCAGGCGCGTTGTTGGCGATTGGTTTGTTGTAGAACTTCAGTGGTCTTGGTAGACACATACAAATGTGTCCCGACACTGTCTGCCATTTCCACACGAAAGAACGGACGATA
This sequence comes from Proteobacteria bacterium UBA6522, assembly GCA_002434915.1. Lineage (GTDB taxonomy): Bacteria > Pseudomonadota > Gammaproteobacteria > Steroidobacterales > Rariloculaceae > UBA6522. Next base: position 21,095 of record DJLG01000178.1, on the reverse strand, counting down.
GGGGTCAAATCGATGATGAACAATCCATTGATCATAAGCGATCAGATCACTCACTGAAGCCACTGATGCATTTAAGAATTTTTCTGCTATGTTGCTTGCATCTGTATCAGTCAGCGGTTGAATAAGTTCAGTTGAGTCAGCAAAAATTGCTACGACATTATTATGCTGTCCTTCAACAATAAGTGTTGGGCGTTCTTGATATTGTAAAAGTCTTAAGCGATCTACTGACTGTATGTCAGTAGCAGTAAGTGCATCAGACAATGAGGTGATTCCCGAGATATCAACTATTTCGGCTCGTGCAATGCGCTCTGCATCCGGTAAGGAAGGAAAGGGCACATAGATCATTACCACGCCAGATGCAAACCAGATTGCAAACATCAGACAGAGCCCAATACTGACCCATCGATGTAGCTTGGATAGCAATCTGATCATCGATCAGACGGTGCTAACGCTTTTCTTCAAAAAGTGAATTCCACACTTAGCTCAAACGTCCTCGGTGATGCCAGCATCATTTGGTTGGCATACAACCATCCAGGATCATTCTGATGTAGATAGAATACATCCGACCAGGGCACGTAAACTTCATCGGTTACATTATTGACTCTGGCACTAACTCTATAATTCTCTGAGCTCCAGGTCGCAAATAAATTCAACAGCGTGTATGAACTTAAAGCAACTAGGTTAGCATTATCACCAAATCTATCGTCCACATATTGCACCGAGCTGCCTATCTCTAGAGGTAGACCGCCGATCTCACTGTAAGAAGTCCAGAAATTACCGGTTACTTCTGCGACATTAGGGGGAGTGTTTCCTGCAAATGTGACGAAATTCGTCGAACGCTTAAATTCCGCATCGATCAAGGCTGCATTAGTTCCAATTCTCCATTGCGAGGTTGGGTTAAATGCCGCAGAAAATTCAAAACCATTGGAATCCCGTCCGCCAATGCTCGCCGCCGAATCGACCCCGATTCTTTCCAGTACGTCATCCCGTTGGATATTAAAGTAGGCGATCGTTGCCTGCGTGCGCCCAGCATGCCAAGAACCTTTTAAGCCAACTTCCCATTGCACAGCATCGGTGAGGTCAAGATTTTCACCAGAGTTAACCAGAAAGAGATTAGCGTTTACTGGATCTTTCGCATCACTGTATTGTCCATATGCAGAAATGTCGTCTGTCAACCTGGCAACCACACCAAGTCGCCAACTAAGCCAATCAAAATCTCTGGAAAAACTGGACGTCTCTAGTGTCCCAGTAGCATTAAAGTTTTGACGCAATAAGTCGAGCTCTTCGTGTCGCAATGCAGTTACCACTGTAACTGTATCAGTAAGATCTAGAGCATTCTCAACAAAGACTGCACGAGTATCAATTTCTGTTGGGCTTATCCCACGTAACTCTCTAGAACCATAATTGCCGGGTATGGGTGCAATGGGATCTACAGAATCTCCTGCCGCCAAAGGTATCTTACGCCGAAAACCACGTGCTCTTGAAAAATCTAAATCAGTAAGCTCAAGACCGGCCAGGAAGCGATTATCGAAACCAGCGATTTGCGAGTTTATGTTGGCCGTAAGACGATTGCCCACCAAGTCCTGATCGTGTGTTACGAAGAAGTAACCATAATACCGCTGGATAACACCTGTTTCTGTGCACACATCGACAACTTTCGTGCAATAGACATAGCCCTCGGCATTACCCCAATCACGATCTGCATTAAAACTGTATGTAGTGTTCTTAAGTTCAATATTGTCAGACAATCGCCAGCTTAAATCTGCACGGAACAGTAATTGATCAGAGACTGCACGACTATCCTGAACATTGAAGTTTCGAAATCTAGCCTGCTCATCCAATGTTTCACCTGTGCTGGTCAAAACAACATCGCTGAGAGGAGAAAGTGCAGAACCTTTAGGAACCAAAGGCGTACCCCAATAGTCAGCTAGGCTGTCATCCAGATAGTCAACCTGAAACTCGACATCAAAATCATCAGTAGCTTGCCAGAGTATACTAGCAGTCACATTAGTTGACTCAGGATCCATACGATCAACATAGCCGTCTGAACCGTATCGATTAACATCCACTCTCAACCAAGTCGAATCACTTAGCTCAGCATTACCACCGATGCCAAATTGATAGGTGCCGTAGCGTCCATATGATGCCACTATCTCGTTTGGTTGCTGGGCATCAGCAGTCGCTCGTTTAACAATAGTATTCACCGTGCCACCAACGACGCCCTGTCCATGCAAAGCAGACCCCGGACCACGTAGCACCTCTATTCGATCGAGGTTGAATGTATTCTGTGGGCGCATAACCATATTAGCTGGCCCAAGCCAGATTCCATCACGTAACACAGTGATTGCGCTGCGACTAAATCCACGCATGGAAAATGTAGATGGTGCGGCAGGGCTTTCTCCGGAAACTACGCCAGGCAAATTCTTTACCGCATCGGCTACACTTTTATATCCACGTGCACGCATGACACTAGAATCGATTAGTTCGATAGAGGCAGGTGTTTCCATTACGGATAAACCTAAACGACTGCCAGAACTAGAGATGGCACCCAGGTCTAGTGTATTTTCTGCATTTTGGCCAAAAACAACAATATTTTCTATCTCCGAATTAGCATCAGAGCCAACTTGTGCTAAGGATAAGGTTGTGTAGAAGAAACTGATAAAAAGAACTGGGAAAAAAGCGAGATTATCTTTTGGATGGATCATTAATGTCATGCCTCGAATGGATACGAGATCATAGCTAGTAATGATATTGTTACAATATAAAACAGTAGGTTATTGGTTTATTTTAACTGTTCTTTTAAGTTAATAACGGTTAATGATTGTTGGGTTATATGTTAATCAGAACTGTTTAGATAATTATTAAATTAATCGATTGCATACATTCTTGTTAGACGGTAATGAGGATTTTTTTCTAGCCATTTAGCAAGGCGGTCTTTACGGCTTAATGCTATGGGAATGAAATCAAGAGCAAGTTTTAAACGATCATTAGGTTCAGCGCAGCTGAATCTCAAAAATCCTTCACCAGCTTCTCCAAAACATTCTCCGCCTAGACATGCTATGCCAAAGTCATCATCTGCTCCTTCTAGAAGGTACATTGCTAACCCGTGGCTGGTGATACCAATGTTATTGCATAGTTCTTTTACATTAGGGAAGACATAGAATGTGGCTTTCGGAGGCAATAGGTTAAAACCGCTAAGTTTATTAAGGCCATTGGTAAGAAGTGTTACTTTTTCATGGAATTGTTCCATTACCTCCTGGCGCTCTTTTACGTCACTACCTAAGGCCGCCGTTCCAGCGAGCTGTACCAATGGGGGAGTGCAGGATAAAGTGGTATTAATCATTTTTGTAATTGCATCAGCAATTTCAATTGAGGAGACTACGAAGCCAAGTCGCCATCCGCTCATGCTGTATGATTTGCTGAATGTGTACGCACCGACTGATTGCTCCATCATGCCGGGTTCACTAAGAATGGAATGATGGGAGCCTTCCCAGATCATATGGCAGTAGGGTTCATCACTAAAAATAGCTATTTCCTGACCTCTCACAAGATCGGCTATGGCCTTAAGATCCTGAGCGGTTGCTACTCCTCCAGTAGGGTTTTGTGGCGAGTTAAGAAAAATAGCTTTTGGTGAGGGATCATCTGCAAGAAAACGTTCAATATCAGCTAGTGAAGGTCGAAATTGTTCTGACTGACGAAGTGGAGTGAGTACGGGCCTGCCACCACGGCGTTCAATATTTGGAACATAAGTAGGGAAGTAAGGGCTAAAAACGAGCACTCCATCCCCCGGATTTAAAAATGCTTCACAAAAATATTGCTCGAAAATCTTTGCGCCCGGGCCAGCCACTATATTTTCGGCTTTAGCTGGAACATTAAACTCAGTTTTTACAAATTCAGCTGCAGCTTTACGAAATTCAGGTATACCCGGAGATGCGCAATAGTGTGAATGATTAGCCTCTATGGCTTCGATCCCTGTTTTGCGAGCCGTGGCTGTACTATCAAATGGGCTATCACCAATCTCAAGCTCAACTATATCCTTGCCGGCATTTATCAATTCTTTGGCAATTCCAAGTACGGTAAAGGCTGATTCAGCCTCTAAAGTGCGAGCAAAGTCACTAAGTTGCATAGGTGTAGGGCCTCAAAATGGGGCTAAGTATGCTTTTGAGCTATTAAACGCGCAACTATAAGGTGGTGGTTGAATGGTGCCCGGGGCCGGAATCGAACCGGCACGGAGTTTCCTCCGAGGGATTTTCTTACCCGCTACAGCTTTCGCTGCTATGCCTATGTTGGCATATTTGTGGTCTGGACTTTCTCTTTGCCATGCTGCCTTCTCCACAGTTTAGGCAGGAGCCGTCAAGTCTCTACACTTTCCTCGAGAGTTTAGCTAACGAGGCTTAGCTCGGGATTGCCACCGCCTGAGGCGCTGAGGTTTCCCCGAATTTGACTCCATTCACATCAACCGTTTCCGGCCTGAGTGCTCAAACTTCTTTTTAAGTCCCTTGCGTCTACCAATTCCGCCACCCGGGCGTTTTCTAGTGTTTAATTCTATAGGTAAAGAAAAGATACGCATAGCATCATTTTTAGGTTGGCTTGAATATGATGCTTAACATCTGAAAAACCAGATATAACTACAGAGCTAATAATAAAATATATGGTTAAATAGTAGATATTATATATGGGAAAGCCTTGGATTAAGATGCTAATTATGGGCAAAAGCTTTTTGGCGTAGGGAGATGGTTTTTATGAGAATTAAGGTTATGTTTCTTATCATAATAAGTTTTGCTGCACTTACATTAGGGAAATTTTCCATGGCGCATCATGGTTTTGCCGCCTATTCAAACGAACGAATTACAGTCCAGGCTGTTATAACGGAACTACGGTTTATTAATCCACATGTTCAACTTTATTTCACTATTGAGGGTGACGCCGGTCAATCTGAATCTTGGCAAGCAGAACTTACAGCTCCAAATAAGCTTGCTAGAGGCGGTTGGACAAAAAATACCTTGAAACCTGGTGATCAAATTCAAATTAGTGGTGAAGCAGCTCGAAACGATGGACGATCGATCCGTATAAGAGAAATTATTTTATCTAGTGGCGAATCTCTGCCTCTTCGGGAGATCTTGGACTAACTAGTTAAGTATGAACTCTCAGCTATCGAATCAATCTGGTATCCATGCTGCACCAGCGTTGAGTTTTTTATTATGTAGAACTCCTAAAGCTTGGGTTTCAAGAGCGGTGCAAGAGCTACCCATAATTCTTCTTGATCATGTGTCCCTGGAGCTTAAAGCAGCACAGCAAGCGCAAAGTCTGATACGCAGGTATGGCGGTGGTGATAACAGTTCAGACTGGACATTTTCTCTGATGGAAAAAATGTCGAAATTAGCGCGAGAAGAATTACGGCATTTTGA
>DJLG01000178.1:0-15307 GCA_002434915.1 Proteobacteria bacterium UBA6522 | reverse complement strand
GCTTCGCGTTATGCGAATGCGTTACATTCGGAGATTCGTGAAGTAGAGCCAAATCGATTAATAGACACATTGATTGTTGGAGCAATAATTGAGGCGCGATCTTGCGAAAGGTTTTTTTGTCTAAGTAGTGAGCTGGGAACAAATGAGCCTGATCTGGGCGCTTTTTATGGTTCGCTATTAAAATCTGAGAGTCGGCACTTTCAAGGGTATCTTTCATTAGCTGAAGGGGTAGGGGATGATCCTATTTCAGATCGTATAGAGTTTTTTTTAAAACATGAAAAAGCTTTGATTCTTCAGCCTGATTCTGTAATGCGATTTCATAGTGGTGTTCCAATAAAAAATAGTTAGGCCTTCTTGAATAGATGTGTTACCGATAGGATTGATATGCAAAAAAGGACTTTGGAGTTTATAGAGTGACAGATGAATTAGCGCTGCAAAGAATGATTCGACTCTCTGAGGAGGCAGAGAAATATGAAGCTAGATTGTTAGAGATGGCCGCGAAGATGAAATTGTTTAGAAAAGCCAATGGAAGAGATGCAGAAACCGAAGATATCTTGAATGTTTGGGTGAAAATGAATTTACAAGGACCACTCGATCCTTATTTAATACTCACTCGAGACGAAGTGGTGCAAGTATGGGAAGATGCCGAAGACCCCCAAAGGCAATCTAAATAACAAGACAAATTAATAATTAATTTATTGTTGGGTTGGTTTTTTTATTCTAGATTGATTGCGTTAATTACAGCCGCACCAAATTCCTCAGTGCTTACGGCATTATTAGCATCAGTAAGATCAGCGGTTAGAACTCCAGAACTCAGTGTTTTGGTAATGGCCTGTTCTATTGCTTTAGCAGCTTCGGGTTTGTTAAAGGTATGTCGAAACATCATAGCAATACTCAGGATAGCCCCACATGGGTTAGCAATTCCTTTTCCCGAAATATCTGGTGCTGAACCATGTATTGGCTCAAATAATCCAGGCCCATTAGCTCCAAGTGATGCAGAGGGTAATAGCCCTAAAGAACCCGCAAGCATTGATGCTTCATCGCTTAATATGTCTCCAAACATGTTCTCAGTAAGGATGACGTCAAATGTTTCAGGTCTACTTATCAAGTACATGGCAGCGGCATCAACATAAATATGATCCAGGACAATATCTGGAAATTCATTCTTGAAAACCCGTTCTACGGTTTCTCTCCAAAGACGAGAGGTATCAAGGACATTAGCCTTATCAACTGAAGTAACCTTCTGGTTACGTGATGTCGCAAGTTTGCCTGCAAGTCGCGCTATTCGTTCTATTTCTGGAACGGTATATATACATGTATCGAATGCTTCGTTCTTATCTCTTCCGCGTTTACCAAAATATAAGCCACCTGTTAATTCTCTAACTACCATAATATCTAGGCCTGATAGATGACCAGTTTTAAAAGGGGTGAGACTGGTTAAGCTGGCATGAGCGGTTACAGGGCGTAAGTTTGCAAAAAGGCCTAGCGACTTTCTTAGGTCTAAGAGACCTTGTTCTGGTCGAATTTTTACATCAACATCCTTCCATTTAGGACCCCCTACAGCTCCTAAAAAAATTGCATCTGCTTCAGAGCAAGCTTTGAGGGTCTCCTCCGGGAGAGGAACACCAAGCTGGTCAATAGCAGCACCTCCAACATGGCATTCTTTAATAGATAGGTTCTGCAGGCCTAGCTTATCAGCAACTGCTTGCAAAACATGGACGGCCTGAATGGTAACTTCTGGGCCAATACCGTCACCTGGGAGCGTAACGACTGAGGTAGTCAATTAGTTTGTTCCTCATAGGCATCAATTGAAGCTGAGTTGTCCATCAGAAAACCAAGTTCATCAATCCCATTTAACAAGCAATATTGTGAAAAACTTTCAAGCGGAAAACTTGTGCTGCGGCCATCTGGAAGGACTAGGGTGCTTGACTCTATATCAAGAGTTATTTCAGCCCCAGGGTTTTTTATTAGCCACTCATGCGTTTGTTCGTCGACCACAACTGGTAAAAACCCATTTTTTAATGAATTACTTCTGAAGATGTCGGCTATCTCTGTGCTGATTACGGCACGAAAACCGTAGTCTAGTAACGCCCATGGTGCATGTTCACGAGAGGACCCACAACCAAAATTACGGCCTGTGACAAGAATCTCTGCACCATTTGCTTCATCATTGTTTAAAACAAAATCTGCGACTTTAGTTCCATTTTTGTCGTATCTCCAGTCGGCAAAAAGATTTTCCCCCAAGCCAGCTCTAACCGTAGTTCGGAGATAACGTGCAGGAATTATCTGATCCGTATCAACATCGTCTAGAGGGATTACTACGGTTCGCGAATTAATTTTATTTACAGGTTCCATGGTTTTAACTTATAAAAGTCCTCGGGTCACTGACTACTCCGTTTATTGCAGAAGCTGCCGCAGTTAATGGACTAGCCAAAATAGTACGAGCTCCTTTGCCTTGTCTGCCTTCAAAATTTCTATTACTTGTGCTTACTGCTAACTTGCCTTCAGGTACAAAGTCACCATTCATTGCCAGACACATAGAACAACCTGGCTCCCGCCATTCTGCTCCCGCAGCCTTGAAAATCTCAGGCAATCCCTCAGCTTCAGCCTCGCGTTTGATTTGAGCTGACCCAGGCACTATTAGTGTCCGTACACCCTCAGCAACTTTTCTGCCATTTAATACACTAGCCGCAGCTCTAAGATCACTTAAACGTGAGTTTGTACAGCTACCTATAAAAACAACATCTACAGGAGAACCTGCTAGAGGTTGTCCAGCCTCAAGCTGCATATAATCAAGAGCCTTTGTGAAACCTTGATCAGATGAGGAAGGAGAGGGGATCGCCCCATCAATTGGAATCACCATTCCAGGGTTTGTGCCAAAAGTAGCCATTGGTCTTAGCTTTGATACGTCTAGAGTGACTTCTTTATCAAATTGCGCGTCATCGTCACTAGGCAACATTTTCCATTCTTTTAGAGCGATATCCCAAGCTTCATCTTGGGGAGCATGGGGCCTTCCATATAAGTACTCATAAGTTGAATCATCAGGAGCAAACATTCCAGTACGAGCGCCTCCCTCTATTGCCATATTACAAATTGTCATTCGCTCTTCGATTGAAAGTTGTTTAACGGCATCTCCACGATACTCAATCGCATGCCCAGTACCTCCATCAATACCAATTTTTCCGATTATTCCTAAAATAATATCTTTTGCTGTTACGCCAGATTGCAGATGGCCTTCTAGATTTATAGCGAACGTCTTTGGTTTACGTTGTAAAAGACATTGCGTTGCAAGAACGTGATATACCTCAGTTGTTCCAATCCCAAATGCCAATGCGCCTAATGCCCCATGTGTGCTTGTATGGGAATCACCACAAACGATTGTTTTTCCAGGCTGTGTTGCGCCTAGCTCAGGCGCAATGACATGTACTATTCCACGTTCTGAGTTACCAAGCCCGCGTAACTCGAGACCAAATTCTTCGCAGTTTTTCTCCATCTGCACTATTTGGTTAAATGCTTCTGGTTCAGCTACGACTTTGAGGTCTTTCAGCGAAGAAACAGGAACAGTCGGTGTCGAGTGATCCATCGTTGCCAGTGTTAAATCTGGTCGTCGGACACTTATTCCATTTGAGCGAAGCAAATCAAAAGCTTGTGGGCTTGTGACCTCATGAACCAAATGAAGGTCAATGTACAAGATGGCTGGTGTATTAGAGTTTTCCGGAAGAACAACATGTTGTTCCCATATCTTGTCGAAGAGAGATCTACCTGACATTGTATCTCCTGTCACGATGGTTACGTGGCGTTTAAATAAAATCCTAGCAGTTTGTTTCTGCTATCGAAACTGATTCATATAGGTATCTATTAGCCCATATTAGGGGTTACTTTACTCTGATATGGGCTCTAGCCAACCCCATATGTCTTTTGTTGAGCCATCGAATAGCCCAAAGAATTGTTTCTGAAAAGTTTCTGTGATTGGTCCACGAGAGCCATTTCCAACCTCAATTCTGTCTACAGAACGAACCGGAGTAATTTCGGCTGCTGTTCCTGTCAGAAAAACTTCATCTGCTATGTAAAGCATTTCTCTTGGAATGTTTTGTTCCAAGAGTTTTAGCCCTATAGATTCTGCAAATTTTATAACCATATCTCTGGTAAGGCCGCAAAGTATTGATGCGGATGCAGGGGGTGTATATAAAACCCCATCTTTGACTAGAAAAAGATTTTCACCAGCGCCCTCGCTTATGTAACCCTCACTATTCAAAGCGATACCTTCTGTAAACCCTAGTCGCCTTGCTTCGAGTGTGACTAGGATGCTAGAAAGATAGTTGCCCCCAGCTTTAGCCATCGTTGGTAAGGTATTTGGAGCTACTCGCTGCCATGAGGACATACACACGTCCACACCATTTTCCAGTCCTCCCTCTCCAAGATAAGAGCCCCATTCCCATGCAGCAATAGAACATTCTGCTGGGGCATCCGGATCACCAGCAACGCCCATTTCTCCATAGCCTCGGTAGGCAATCGGTCTAATATATGCTCCATCTAGCAGCCCGTTTTCTAGTACTACTGATTTACACGCAGTTACCAACTCTTCAGTGGTGAAGGGAATGGTGAGGTAATAGATTTTTGCCGAATCAAACATTCGGTTTATATGGTCTGTTAGACGAAGCCCTACTGGCCCATTAGGTCCTTTATAGACCCTGATACCTTCAAAAACGGAAGAACCGTAATGCAACGCATGGGTTAAGACATGTACAGTAGCATCTTCCCAGGGCATAAGACTTCCATGATGCCAAATGTATTTGCTCGGCTTTAAGGCCACAATAAATTCCTCAGTTATGAATCAGGCAACCAGGTGTTGCCTAAAGTTATTTTATTCTCTAGTTCGTGTTTTTTGAGTCGTGTCGTCTAGCTATCCGGTTGATCACTTCTAGATAAGCGAAGGCAGCCGCTTCAACTATATCAGTGCTTGCAGCATGGCCCCTAAAACTTTGGTTATTATAGTCGACTGTAACTGTTACCTCACCTTGTGCATCATCGCCTACAGTCACTCCTCGGACCTCAAAGTTTTTTAATGTAAGTTGAATCCCTGTTGCAGACTCTATTGCTCTAAAAGCTGCAGCAACCGGACCGTCACCTTCAGTAGCTTCATTTAACTCTCTTCCATCAACATGAGTTAATTTTAATGTTGCAGTTGCCACTGTTCCAGTGCCAGCTATAGTTTGCAGCTCTTTTATGAGCCATGGACCTGTATTGCCAACATCAACATTCATAATGACGGCTTCAATATCAGCGTCATACATGTCTTTTTTTCGGTCGGCAAGCTGTTTGAATTCGTCGAAACAGCGATTTAATTCTAAATCGTCAAGTGTGAATCCCAATTGCTCTACACGTTCACGAAAAGCGTGTCTGCCACTGTGCTTTCCTAAAACCAAGTTAGATCGAGCTAAACCAACATCCTCGGGACGCATGATCTCGTAAGTTGCCCGATTCTTTAACATGCCATGTTGATGAATCCCAGCCTCATGAGCAAAAGCATTTTCACCAACAATAGCTTTATTACGCGGCGTATGCATACCTGTTACATTTGCGACGATACGACTTGTCGGATATAACCGTTGAGTATCTATACCCGTGTCTACGCCAAAAGACTCTTCTCTAGTCTTTATTGCCATAACGACTTCTTCTAAGGAGCAATTTCCAGCTCGTTCTCCGATGCCATTAATTGTACATTCCACTTGACGAGCGCCGGCCTGGACAGCAGCTAAACTATTCGCAACAGCTAAGCCTAAGTCATCATGACAGTGAGCACTTAATCGGATTTTTTCGATACCGGTAACATTATCTTTAAGGTACTTAAAGATACTAAAAAACTCATCAGGTACGGCATAGCCTACCGTATCAGGGATATTGACTGTGGTTGCTCCTGCCTTAATGACAGCTTGCACAACCTCAGCCAAATAATCTAACTCAGTGCGGGAGGCATCTTCAGGTGAAAATTCAATATCATCGCAGAACTCTTTAGCAAAAGTAACGGAATCGATGGCATTCCTTAATATCTCTTCCTTTGCCATTTGTAACTTGTGTTGCCGATGAATTTCGCTAGTTGCTACGAATACATGTATACGAGATTTTTTAGCATCTTTAACTGCATGCCAGGCACGTTCGATATCTTGCTGATTGCACCGAGCTAGACCGCAGATAGTCGGTCCCTCAATAGTGCGGGCAATAGTCTGTACAGACTCAAAGTCACCAGGGGAGGCGGCTGGAAATCCTGCTTCTATAACATCAACATTAAGGTCTTGCAGCGATTTGGCAACACGAAGTTTTTCATTGATGGTCATACTGCAGCCAGGGGCCTGCTCGCCATCTCTCAATGTCGTATCAAATATGACAACCTTATCGTCATTTGCTGCATTCATTTTTTGCCTCCCTAAAGCCTAGGGGCATATGCTTGATTTTATATCACTTATATTATGAGTCCTGTAACCAGGCCATTCTTCCTCTAAGTTGAGCTCCTACGGTTTCTATATCGCTATCGAGATCCTCTTGAAGCAATCGATTGTATTCAGGAAGGCCAGACTGATACTCAGAAACCCAGTTATTAGCAAATGTTCCGTCTTGGATTTCTTTTAAAACACCGCGCATTTTTTCTTGTGTGGTCTCATCTACGACCTTTGGTCCGCTTGTAAGATCTCCATATTTAGCAGTCTCACTGACAAATTCATGCATCTTTGCTAGACCGCCTTCATGGAGTAGGTCAACAATCAGTTTCACCTCATGCATGCATTCAAAGTAAGCAACCTCAGGTTGGTAGCCGGCTTCAACTAAGGTCTGAAAGCCACGGACTATAAGTTCTGAAAGACCGCCGCATAAAACTGCCTGTTCACCAAAGAGGTCAGTTTCTGTTTCTTCACCAAACGTTGTCCTGAGTACGCCACCACGAGTTCCACCTAAACCATGGGCATAGGCAAGCGCTCGGGCTTCAGCCTTTTCGGTTATATCTTGATGTACGCCAATTAGACAAGGAACGCCTCGACCAGCCTCATACTGTCGTCTAACTAAATCACCAGGCCCCTTAGGAGCAATTAAAACTACATCGAGGTCTTCCCTAGGGGTGATTAGCGAATAATGAATATTAAATCCATGAGCAAAAAGAATTGTAGCGTTTTCTTTAATATTACCTAGAATTTGTTCATATACCTCTGCTTGCGCCATATCTGGCATTAAAAAAGCAATTAACCCAGCACCATTTGCAGCGTCTTTAAATGTTTGTACTGAAAACCCATCGTTTTCAGCTTGCGCTGATGTTTTGCCGCCAGGTCGTAAACCAACTACCACATCATAACCAGAGTCCCGAAGATTGAGTGCATGGGCGCGCCCTTGGCTGCCATAACCAAGAACAGCAATACGTTCTCCGCTAAGTATTTCTGGCTGAGCGTCAGATTCTACAAAGAGTTCCATTTCATTAACCTCTAATATTAATCATTCAAGTTTATGGACAAGCTAAAAACCAAAAAAAAACCCCGCAGCCTTTCGGGTGCGGGGTTTTGCTTGTTTTTTGTCGTCAAACCAAGCGCCCGCACCTGTCGCCACTAAGTAGAACGAGAAGTAGCGGTGTTTTCTGGTTTATCGTCATGTTCAGCACTATCCAGTGATTAATATGCATCATCCGAGAAAGCCCCTATGATGTCAACGCCAGTACCTATGGGCTCTAAAGCGATTTGGGCTCGTTGATAAAAGAGTTTTAAAAATGCTCTCTTTGTTTTACTTAGTATTCTGCAGAATACTCTATGTATTAATCCATATATTATTATTAATTAAATAAAGCGAATATTGGATGGTATTTTTATAGCACCTCGCCTCTGTTTTCGATATCCTTGCTGAACTGAGTAGCCAATGTCTAAGTCGCAAGTATTTGGTCAGTTCGGACTCAGGGATATAAAAACTATTTGGGGTCTTAAAAATTCTGCTGGTTTTATGTTGGACCTGTGGTGTACATTGTTGCACCGTAAAGCCGGGTTCTTAGGTAAAAGTTACTATTTTAAGAGTGATACGAAGCCGTTGAATAACAATTAAAATGTTTTTTGAGCCATATAAGAGCTCAGTACATTTGAGGAGTAAGCATGAGAGCGAAACGTAACGCAGTGCTTTTATTGAGCACGCTTGGCGCGATCTTTACCGCTGAGATGGTCGCAGGCCAGGCAGTACAGCAAATTGTCGCTGCCGAGAGTCGTCGCATCCAATTGGCGCAAGCAGCGCAGGATCAGATTGATGGCATTGTCGATGAAACCAGATCAGTTGCCGAGGAGTATCGAGCTGTAATGAAAGAGGTTGATGGCCTCCTTGTATACAACACCCTACTTGATAGGCAGATTGAGGATCAGGAAGAAGAGCTTAGAAACCTCCGATTATCTATCGATCAAGTTCAATTTATTGAACGTCAGGTTCTTCCGTTGCTTACTCGAATGATTGATGGTCTTGAGCAGTTTGTTGCTCTTGATGTTCCTTTCCTGATCGATGAAAGGAATCAAAGAGTTGAAAACCTTACGGTTTTGCTTGAACGAGCTGACGTTACTGCCGCAGAAAAATTTCGGGTAGTTATGGAAGCCTGGCAGATCGAAAATGACTACGCTCGTACCATATATACCTACACTGACGAACTCGAGATTGACGGAACTCCTAGAGAAGTTGATGTCTTGCAGGTCGGAAGAGTGGCCTTGGTTTATCAAACGGCCGATGGTGCAGAGTCAGGTGCTTGGAATCAAAGGACACGTTCTTGGGAGAGCGTTGGTGACGAATACCGTAATCCCATTAGGCAAGGCATAAGGCTTGCGCGTAACCAAATTGCGCCTGACCTTCTGTTATTACCTCTAGCTGCGCCGGAGTAGAATTAATGAATTTTTATAAAACAATTTTCTTGGGGCTTGTAGCCTCTGTTGCATTTACCTCCGTCCAGGCTCAGAACGAAGCTACGACTCTCCAGCAGTTGCTGGATCTCGTTGCTGAAGGAAGTGCTCGTGATAATGCTGCTGAGACTCAGCGAATTGCTGCTTTTGAAGCTGCAAATGCGGATCAAGATCAGCTTCTTTCTGATGGGAATGATCAAAAGGCTAGCGAAGAAGCAAGAAGCGCTAGATTAGAAACGCAATTTGAAGAAAACGAACTTCTAATTGCAGATGTTACTGAGCAGCTAGATAACCGCTTAGGTTCACTTCGTGAATTATTTGGCGTGTTGCAGCAAGTTGCTGGTGATGCTCGTGGCTTATTTGAGGCGTCACTGACTAACATTGAATATCCAGAGCGTTCCCAATTCTTAACTGATTTGGCTGCCAAAATGGGCTCAACAAGTCAGCTGGCTTCAATAGAAGAAATTGAACAGTTATGGTTTGAGCTGCAGCGGGAAGCCACAGAATTGGGTCGAATCAAAAGGCTTAGTAATTTTGAGGTTATCACCGCCGATGGAACCCTCAGTACTGAGGACGTAGTGCGTGTTGGTGGGTTTAACTTAGTTGCGGATGGCCGCTATCTTTCTCACAACCCAGAAACCAATTCGGTGTCTGAGCTGCAACGACAACCAGAGCAGGGAAGGTTCACCGGAAGTACTTCTGCGCTTATTAATGCACAGGCTGGTGATGGAGTAGTGCAATTTGGATTGGACCCAACTTCTGGGCAAATTCTAGGGTTGTTGGTTGAGACTCCTAACCTCATGGAGCGTGTAGCGCAAGGTGGAATAGTTGGTTACGTAATTATAACGTTGGGTATTTTTGGCGTGTTGTTATCTGTTGCCCGAATGATAAGTCTTTGGATTGCGGGTACAAAAGTAAAGGCACAGCTTAAGAAGGATACTCCTGATACTAATAATGCCTTGGGGCGTGTTCTGACTGCTTATGATAGTAATCGGGACGCCGATGTTGAAACGCTTGAGCTCAAGCTGGGCGAGGCGATTCTTAAGGAAACCCCCTCTTTGCAGAGCGGCATTATGATTATTAAGGTTATATCAGTTGTGGCGCCTTTGATGGGCTTACTAGGAACAGTTACGGGTATGATTAATACCTTCCAGGCCATAACTCTATTCGGAACAGGTGATCCAAGAATGATGGCTGGAGGTATCTCTCAAGCTCTTATTACCACAGTACTAGGTTTGGTGGTTGCAATACCGACCGTGCTTTTACATACGGTTGTTAGCGGGCGTAGTAAAAGTATCATTCAGATCCTTCAGGAACAAAGTTCCGGTATCGTTGCCGAACAGTCTGAGAAGGCTGCCAAGGGTAATGTGTAAATGTTGGATAAGGCGGCTTATGCAACTATCTGGTTGGATTTTAAGAAAGCCGCCTTTACGGGAGTTGCTTGATGCTAGAGTTATCTAATGCTTTAGAGGCTATCCGAGATTTTCTTGAGTTAGGTGGGCCTGTGCTCAGATTAATTGCCTGGGTCATACTTTTTATGTGGATTCTGATCTTAGAAAGGCTTATTTTCTTTCGTACTGGTCTCAAAGCGCTTACTGCAGAGGCTATTGCTGAGTGGGAGGATCGTAGCGAACGTAAATCTTGGTATGCGCATGAGATTAGATCCAAAATAATTTCTAAAGTTAATATGGCCGCTAGCCAGGGTCTGCCAATGATTCAGACTTTTGTTGCTCTTTGTCCTCTGTTGGGATTACTGGGTACGGTTACTGGAATGATATCTGTTTTCGAGGTTATGGCGGTTTCAGGAAGCGGTAATGCAAGATCTATGGCCGCAGGTGTATCTCGAGCTACTATCCCAACTATGGCCGGAATGGTTGGGGCATTATCAGGCGTATTCTTGGTGACAATTTTAACGCGGACTGCAAAGCGTAGCATTCAGAACCTAGAAGATAGTATGGGGATGGACCATTAGAGAGGCTCGTTTTAACGTTTTAGGTACAATTCCATAATTGATATGGATAAGGTGGTGCGGTGAGAAAACACATTGCTAATATTAAATTAGAAGACGAAGACAACGAGATTAATCTAACGCCTATGTTAGACGTTGTTTTTATTATGTTAATTTTCTTTATTGTTACGGCAAGTTTTCTAAGGGAGACAGGCCTGGATACTAATCGGCCAGATCAAGACCAGCCACAAGTTTTGCAAGATGAAGAAGGCGCGATATTGGTCATTATCGACGAGACAGATGATATTTGGATTGATAACCGTATTATTGATGTGCGGGCAGTTAGGGCTAATATTGAACGGTTGCATGCAGAAGATCCTGATAGGCCAGTAGTTGTTCAGACAGCTACGACCTCTACAGCTGCAACGTTAGTAGCTGTAATGGACGCTTCAAGGCAAGCAGATGTCTACGATATTTCAATTGCGTCGGCTAATTAAGTTAAAAGTTGAGATTAAGTTCAGGAGTAAAGGATTATGCGTGAAGCAGTAGAAGAGCTTCTTGCCGAAGAAGAGGCTGAAATTAATCTAACGCCTATGTTAGATGTGGTTTTCATTATGCTTATTTTCTTTATTGTTACGGCTGTGTTTGTTAAAGAGCCTGGCATACAGGTTGACCGGCCTACAGCCGAAACGGCTTTTGCACCGGATGGTGCTGCAATTTTTATCGCAGTAAGCGCTCAGAATGAGTTTTGGATTGACCAAAGAAGTGTTGATCTTGCTGGGCTTAAGCCCGTAATTGAAAGGCTTCATTCAGAAAACCCTGAAGGTGGCGTAGTAATTCAGGCAGACAATGAGGCTATGAATGAGTATGTGCTAGCTGCAATGGATGCTGCAAAGGAATCAGGAATAGCGGACGTTACCTTAGCAGCAGCGGTTCCATAAATATTATTGAGATTGGAAGTTAGGCTTCATTGTAAGGTAGTATTTGGATTGAAGAGTTTTTGTATTGAGTATTAACAGGCATTTTGTTTGCGAGGAGATATCATGATCGGACGATACGCAACCGCAGTCGGTGTTGGAGCCGGTGTAACATTTGGTCTTTTATTTATTATGCAGTTGCTTATAGCGACAGGACAAAATGCTCTGACCGAGTCCGAAAATTTTAGGCTTGGAGATTTCGTGCGTGTTGAGCGTAATGAAGTAATTGAAACTAAAAAGGAAAAGCCTGAAAAGCCACCAGAGCCTGAAGAAATGCCTGAGATGCCAGCTCCTGACTTGGCTAATAATTTTGATAATTCCATGGCTGTATCGGTTTCAGCACCACAAATTAGTACTAGCATGAATGTTGGGGGTGTTGGTTTTGGAATTAGTGATGGTGAGTATTTGCCCATTGTGAAGGTGGCGCCTGTTTATCCTGCAAGAGCATTACAAAGAGGGCTTGAGGGATACGTAATTGTTGAGTTTACTGTTACCCCTGCTGGAACGACGAGGGATGCTCTCGTAGTGGAATCAACTAGTACTCTATTTGAGCGTGCAGCCTTGGAGGCAGCATTGAAATTTAAATATAAGCCACGTGTAATTGATGGTGAAGCTGTCGAGGTACCTGGTGTTCAAAATAAAATTTCTTTCGAAATAACGAAATAAGCTAGAGGAAGTTCTAAATGATTAACTCACGTCTAGTATCAATTCCAGCTGGATTTGCTCTTGCTTTAAGCCTTCTGTTTGCAACGCACCTTCCAGCCCAAGACGCAGAAGGGGAGTCAGCCGCTGCACAGCAGCAAACTCGTAAAACACCAGCTATGCGTGAAAGAGTTTACCAGCGCCTATCTACTGCTCAGGAATGTGCTGAGATGGAAGATATGGAATGCGCAATGGAGACACTTGAGCGCGTTCGTAACATGAATGGTCTGAATAGTTATGAAATAGCACAGATGTGGAATTTCTATGCATTTATTTATTTTGGTCAAGATAATTACGACGAAGCTATGCGTGCATATGAAATGGTTCTTGCTCAGCCAGATTTGCCGCTTGGAATGGATACTAATGTCCGGTATACGCTTACACAGCTATATTTCCAGCAGGAGAGATACCAGGAGTCTGTAGATATGCTTGATTCGTGGTTTGCTATCTCAGAGGACCCAGGGCCTGAAGCATATGTGCTAAAAGCACAAATCTTCTATCAGCTTGAAGATTATCAAGCTGGAATTGAGCCTATAAGAACAGCTCTAGAAGTAGCTGCTGCTAAGGGACAAGAGCTGCGTGAGAACTGGTACCGACTATTGAATGTTTTTTATTATGAGCTTGAGGACTACCCGAATGTCATCGAGGTTCTGGGTACAATTATTAATATTTGGCCAAAAGAAGAGTATTTTACTCAGCTTTCTGCAATGTATGGTCTAGAAGGTAATGATGCAGCCCAGCTAGGCCTCTATGAGACCGCCTTTGAGGCTGGCTGGTTAGATCAAGGTACCGAACTAGTTCAGCTATCTCAGTTGCTTCTTCAGGCAGATGCGCCTATTAAAGCTGCTTACATTATGGAAGCTGGGTTGGAAGATGGGACGATTGAGTCAAATGAAGTTAATTTCCGTGTTCTTGCTCAGGCCTATCAGCTTGCTCAAGAAGATGAAAAAGCTATTTCGCCACTTAGAAGAGCGGCAGACCTTACTACAGAGAATGGTGAGCTAGATTTACGTCTTGCTCAGTCTTATCAAAATCTACTTCAATGGGAAGATTGCGTGGCCTCAGGGCGAGATGCTCTAGATAAGGGAGAGCTTCGTCGTGAAGATCAAGCCTACATGATTGTTGGTGCTTGCCTCTTTGAGCAACAAGAGTATGGTGCTGCTAGAACAGCCTTTAACTCTGCTGCAGAAGACACTAGAAGTAGGAGCGCTGCAAATAGCTGGGTTACTTTTGTGGATGCTGAAGAAACCAGAGAAAATGAGCTTGCAGCTGCCTTAGCTCGATAAGGCTCTTACAAACCATAAATAAACATAACTCTCTAGTGACCGAATATCGGTTGCTAGGGAGTTACTGTGTCTATTGTGTAAATTAATGAGGAAAAATACATGACCATCATGGTTGGTGATTCAATACCGAAAGGTAATCTTGTACGGATGCGTGAAGAAGGTCCAGAAGCGTTTGATGTGACAGAGTTATTTCAGAATAAAAGGGTTGTCCTTTTTTCAGTTCCTGGAGCGTTTACTCCCACATGCTCAAACAAACATTTGCCTGGCTATATTAGTAATGCGGCTGCTATTAAGCAAAAACAAATAGATATGGTTGCGTGTCTTGCGGTAAATGATATCCATGTTATGCATGCTTGGGGGGAGTCTCTTGGTGCTAAAAATGATGTACTAATGCTCGCTGACGGTAATTGTTCTTATACGGAAGCACTTGGAATGGTACTGGATCTTGCTGCGGCTAATATGGGTAGACGTTGCAAGCGTTTTTCAGCTCTTATTGATGATGGCGTTATAACCATTCTTAATCTAGAGCCTCCAAAAGAATTTGGTATAAGTTCTGCAGAAGCTATGCTAAAGCAGCTTAGCTAGTTGTTTCTTTGACAAAACAATAAAAACTTAAAATAACTCATATTAATTGTCTTATGAATGTACGCCGTTACCCATTAATTAATGCTGAAACTCTTAAGGAATATCATGATGATGCTGCCTGGGTAATAATCGATTGTCGTTTTGATTTGATGGATAGTTCAAAGGGTAAAAAACTTTACAAGAAGGGGCATATTCCAGGAGCACGCTATGCTGATCTAAATAATGATTTGGCTGGTATCCCTGGACCAATGGATGGACGACACCCATTGCCAGACATAAATTCATTTTCTCAAACTTTATCTAAACTAGGCGTATCAAATGCAACCAATGTTGTCGTCTATGATGATATTGGTGGAGCAATTGCAGCACGTCTTTGGTGGATGCTAAGGTGGGCTCGGCATGAGAGTGTTTATATCCTCGATGGTGGTATTCAATCTTGGGAACGTAAGGGGTATTTGCTTGAGAAAGGTCATGTTGCTTATGAGCCTGCAAGCTTTTTTATTTCTAGTGTACGTAATGAATGGGTAATAGAAACAGAAGAAATATGTGATGTACTTAAAGAAGGTGCGGTTTTGCTTGATGCACGGTCAGAAGAACGTTTTTCAGGAAGGTCTGAGCCAATCGACCCTGTTGCAGGACATATACCTGGAGCAATAAATTTTCCGTATACACAAGCGATTGATTCATTAGGTAGGCTAAAAAAGCCTAAAGAGTTAAAGAAATTGTTAGCCGACTATCTAGAGGATAAAAAAGACGTAATCGGTATGTGTGGATCTGGTGTTACAGCATGTCATGTAGCCTTAACAGCTAATCTTGCTGGATTTGATGATATTGCTATTTATATTGGTTCGTGGAGTCAATGGATTGTGAGTAAAGATAGTAGTTCATCCATTGGTAATGGGTCTAAAT
>DJLG01000062.1 GCA_002434915.1 Proteobacteria bacterium UBA6522 | reverse complement strand
TCTTGTGCACTACATCCTGCAATCAGGACAAAAACAACCATAGTTAAACAGGTAGTGAACCTACGATGCTTAGCAGTAAACATGGGCTTCTCCCGGATTTTGGTGCCTCGATACCTCTTCTACAAACATGAGACTATTTGTTATATTTTTTATTTGGCTACTTGATAGCCCTCACAATACTACTCTAGGTTAGGGCTATCTATCCATTCGAATTAGAAACTTTACCAAATAAAAAAATACTTTAGAGATATTCCATAGTAGATTACACACCTAAATATCGGCGGGTAGATATACGTGAAAAAAACAAATCAGCCACGCTTATGGGTCGCTGTCATTTACTTGATTCTCTTAGCTTTGGCAATTCCTTGGTATTGGCCAGAAAATGACATACGTCATATCTATGGATTACCTCTCTGGGTTATTTCTACACTTATGATATTACTAACCACATCTATTTTTACTGCTTGGGTCTTTCTAAGTAGCCCAGAAAAAGATGATTGTTAATGACTGATATTCTCCCTTTCGGTCCTGGCGCATGGGTCTTTATTACGCTTTATCTTGCCTCACTTCTACTTTTAGGATGGGCTGGTCGGGCAGCTCGTAAAGAAGACACCCTACAAGATTTTTATCTTGCTGGGCGAGGGTTTGGGTTTGTCGTCCTACTTTTAACCCTCTACGCAACGCAATATAGCGGTAACACTTTCTTTGGCGTGGCTGGTGCAACCTACAGAGTTGGTTTTGGTTGGTTAATTGCCGTCCATTACATGCTAGCCATCATTGTTTTTTATTTAGCATTCGCACCAAAATTACATAACCTCTCTCGCTCCCGAGGTTATGTAACACCAACAGATTATCTTGAAGACCGCTATCAATCTAAGGTTGTTTCTTTAGTTGGGTCTATCGTGATGATCATTGCTCTAAGCAACTACCTATTAGCCCAACTGATGACAATGGGCAGAGCTTTACAGGGGCTAGCTGGGCCCAATTATGGCGATGAAGCATATAACTACGGCGTTATCGGGCTCGCCCTGGTTATGTTGATTTACGGAACCCTTGGTGGGATTCGTGCAATTGCTTGGACGGATGTCATCCAAGGAAGCATACTTATGATTAGCTTTTTTGTTCTTCTTTTGCTGTTATTTGACCAATTTGGTCCGTTATCAGCAGCGACTGAGAAAATAGCTACATCAACAGATGCATATAAGGTTGCAAGACCTAATACAGCAATGCTCCGAGAATGGTTAAGCTATATTTTAATTCTTGGTATGGGAGGAGCTCTATACCCTCACGCAATTCAAAGAATTTATGCGGCTAAATCAAGCCGTATAATGAACCGTAGTCTTGCCATGATGGCATTTATGCCGTTCACTACTGCACTAATTGCTGTGATTGCGGGAATCTATGCGCTTGCCTATGTCCCCGGCTTAGAAGGTGCTGCTACAGATCAAATCTTAGCTAGACTACTAAGAATTATTCAGGAAAATTCATTTATTGGCTATACAGTAGTCGTAGTTATTTTTAGTGCTGTACTCGCTGCCCTTATGTCAACTGCAGATTCGGCAATGCTTTCAATATCATCAATGTTCACCAAAGACATATACGCAACACATATCAACATTCATGCAAGGCAATCGAAACTAACCAAGACTGGCAAACGCTGTTCATGGATAGTTGTCAGTCTACTCGTGTTTCTTGCTCTACTTTTGAAAAACCACACCTCTCTAATTGCCCTTATAGATCGAAAATTTGATGTACTAGTTCAACTTGTACCAGCTTTTATGCTTGGTATTCATTTTCAATTTCTAAGGAGCACTCCTGTTCTTATTGGCCTCATAGTAGGTCTTATTATTGCTCTTGGGCTTGCCTTTGGCCCATTCGATTTTGTAGTAAACGGTAAATTATGGGGATTTCACCCTGGCCTATATGGCTTAGCAGTTAATACCTTAATCGTAGTTATCGGTTCAACTCTAATAAGGCTACCGCGTTAAGAAACTAGATTTAAATGTTATTGGCATAATCACGTAAAACAAATTTTTGTATTTTTCCTGTAGAAGTCTTAGGAAGTTCCATAAAAACCACTGTCTTTGGACATTTATAATGCGCCATATTATCGCGGCAAAAATCAATAATTTCTTGCTCTGATAATGTCTGATCAGACTTAAGCGTAACAAAGGCACAAGGCGTCTCCCCCCAGTGATCATCGGGTCTTGCTACCACCGCCGCCTCCAATACAGCTGGGTGTCTATATAAAATTCCTTCAACTTCAATCGAAGAAATATTCTCTCCACCTGAAATAATGATGTCCTTAGAACGATCTCGGATTTCAATATATCCATCAGGATGAGTCACGCCAAGATCTCCCGTATGAAATAACCCCCCTTTAAAAGACTCTTTTGTGGCTTGGGGATTTTTTAAATAGCCCTTCATTACAACATTACCTTGAAACATGAGTTCACCCATAGTCTCACCATCTGCTGGAACTGGTTTTAGGGAATCGGGATCAGCTACAAAAAATTCTTCTTGCACCACATACTTAACGCCTTGCCGCGCTTTAAGCAAAGCACGTTCTGCCACAGTCTTTTCATCCCATTCATTATGCCAATCACAAACTGTAACCGGACCATAAACCTCAGTTAGTCCGTACGTATGTGTAATATCAAAACCAAGATCTTCCATACGCTCTAATACAGCTGCAGGTGGTGCAGCACCTGCAGTCATCATTTGAATACGGTGTTTAAGCTCTAGAGAACCAGATTCTGGGGCATTGAGTAACATGTTCATCACTATTGGGGCGCCGCACATGTGAGTCACACCATGTTGAGAAATAGCCTCAAATACTGCGGCTGGTTGTAAGCCACGAAGACACACATTAGTTCCAGACAGTGCAGCTACAGACCATGGAAAACACCACCCATTACAGTGGAACATTGGGAGAGTCCAAAGATACTTAGGGTTTGGAGCCATACCCCAAGCAAGAATATTACCCACAGCATTCATATATGCACCACGATGATGGTACACAACACCTTTAGGGTTACCAGTCGTTCCAGACGTATAGTTTAAAGAGATAGCATCCCACTCGTCTTCGGGCAAATCCCAGTTTGAGGTTGAATCACCCTCTGCTAGAAGTTCTTCATAGGTTAGTTCACCAAGATGGTCCCCAAACTGAGCTAATGGGTCATCTATATCGACCACCAAGGGTTTATTCTCAATCTTAGATAAGGCCTCTGATATCACAGAAGAGAATTCACGATCTGTGATTAATACACGCGCCTCAGCATGCTCAAGAATGAACGCAATAATTTCTGCATCTAATCGAACATTTAATGCATTAAGCACAGCACCACAAGCAGGTATGCCAAAGTGCGCTTCAAAAAGGGCTGGAACATTTGGTGCCATAACTGCAACAGTATCTCCCTTTTTTATTCCACGAGAGACAAGTGCACTTGACAGACGACGACATCGCAAAAAAGTTTCTTTCCAAGTACGTCTTTCGTTTCCATGAATAACTGCTATGCGTTCTGGAAAAACTTCAGCTGCACGACGTATAAAGCTAAGGGGCGATAATGGAACATGGTTTGCCTTGTTTCTACCAAGGTCTTGATCGTACTTGCTCATATTTTCTTAAGGCTACTTAAATAAAAAAGTTGGCTTAAAGAGGAGTTAATTTTTATACGAGGAATTCATAAGCACTATATTCAAAACAATGCACCCTAAAACT
>DJLG01000122.1:8899-15085 GCA_002434915.1 Proteobacteria bacterium UBA6522 | reverse complement strand
ACAGGCAGGCCAGCAAGGTCAGCAGGGCCAACAACAGGCAGGCAGCGAAAATAGTACAGAGGACCAATCTGATCTGGGTGGCTCATGGCCATCTGGTAATGAGCCTTATAATGATGGAGGAAGAGTGGCTTCCGAGGCGGAAGGGGCATTTAACCAGTCTTTAGAAGACTTTGACCAGATCATGGGAGCAGAGCAGGAGCAGATAGCAGCACAGGGTATAGGTTCAGCTGCCGATGATGTTTTTCGTGAGGCTGGTGCTGTTGGCGGTAATGTTGGGTCGGGTGAGATACAAGGGCAGGAGCAGGGCGCAGGTGCCACGGGTGGTAATAATTCGCAGGCAGGTGCACCGATTTTCACAAGATCAGAGACTTCAACGAATTCGACCACACCACAAGTTGAGGGCTGTGAGGATGAAGATACGGTGGCTAGGCAGCTTTGCGAGGCTGCAACTAACGAAGAGGATCCGTTTTTGCGTGGAGCTCTTTGGGATGAGTATAACGAGTATAAAAGTATTCTAGCGCGTCAGTAGGGGTACTGACTGTTTTAGGAAGGACGGAGATAGTAATGCGACGATTTGCCGTAAGCTTTTTGATTTTGACTGTTGCGGTATTTGTTGGTTGTTCAAGTACTGCGGTACTAGTTCCACATTCGGTTCAGCTTGTTCCTGAAACAGCAACTGTTCCCGAGGCCGAACTATTAGATATCAGCGTGGTTGTTTTCAATCCGGGTGTCCCTGAGGGTGAAATAGACAAAGAAACCTTAGAAGAGCTGATTGATGGAGGGACCTTTGTCCATATTCGTCGAACTGAAGCTCGTTTTATGGCGGTCCATTTACGAGACACATTACAAAAGAGTGGTCATTGGGGCGCAGTATGGGTCACTCCGCAAGACTCTCTTTCTGCAGATATTAATATTTCTGCTGAGATTATTGAGTCAGATGGAAGTCGCTTACGTCTGCGGGTTTTAGCTGAAGATTCAACTGGCAATGTATGGCTGAATAATGAGTACGGTATGGAAACAGCCGCCATTGCATACAATCGTCAACGATACCCTAATTTAGATCCTTATCAGGACGTATTTAATTCGATAGCTAACGATCTTGCTATGTTTAAGAGGGGTCTTTCATCTTCAGAGGCTAAACATATTCGTACAGTATCTCAGGTTCGTTTTGCGGGAGAATTTAGCCCTGAAGCTTTCGGTGATTATGTGCATCGTAATCGTCGAAATGGAACGTATGAGTTACAGCGTCTACCCGCTTCAGGTGATCCGCAGTTTGAGAGAACTTTGCTTGTGCGTGATCGTGAACATCTTTTCATAGAAACATTGAATGAGCATTACGTCGATTTTTATCAAGAATCTAGGGACTCATATGACGGGTGGCGTGAGTTTGCGCGGGAAGAATCAATTGCAATTAGAGAACTACAAAGTTCAGCTCGTTGGAGGACAGGTCTTGGTGCTGCAACAATTTTAGCTTCGGTTGTCTATGGGGCAACCAATGACGGAAGTTTCAATGAACGGGTGCTTCGAGATGCATTGATGTACGTCGGTGTAGATATGATCAGAACTGGTCGTATGCGACGTCAGGAAAAACAGCTGCATACTGCAAGTTTAGAGGAGCTATCGGCTAGTTTTGATGATGAAGTTAAACCAATGGTAGTTGAGATTGAGGGAACTCAGCATCGTTTCACTGGTACCGCTGATATTCAGTATGAAGAATGGCGTGAATTATTACGCGAACTATATATTTCGGAAACAGGGTTTGTGCCTGAAGTGGATATTTATACTGAGCCGCTGCCAGAGGTCGTGGATGAGTTTGAATCTGAGCTAATTGAAAATGGATCACCTGAAGGTGATATCTAGTCAGGGCAATAGAAGAGCATTTCATAAGGCATAGAAAGCTATTGGATCATTTGGCTTATAAACGACATGCTTACAACAAAAAAACCTTTGCTCTATGTAAAAACTTGTTTGTCCGAGCACCCTAAAATTCTTTAATAGGTGTGATAAAGGAGCTTTAACCCCTTGTTGATGCCGTAGAATTACTGATGGCTTAAATAATGGATGATTAATAGACAGTGGTAGATGAGCATTCGCCAAATCCCGGACATGATGAAACGATTGTTCCGGTTAAACCCGGTTTAAAGGGTCTTCAGCCCGTTGTCTCGAAAGTTGACAGTGAAAAGGCGATTTCTACGCCAACCTTAGTTGTTAGCCTTGGTGCTTTAGTTGTATTGGTTGTGGTTGTATTTTTTGTTTTGCCTAGTTGGGTTGAAAAGCAGGAACCCACGCAACCGTTAGTCGAGATTGTAGCGCCTCAACTACCAGATCAATCCGAAGAGCCTAGTTTCACTCCAGAGGAAATGGAAACTTTACGAGAGGAGGCAGAAGCGCTACTAGCGCAGCTGTTAACACAGCAAGGGCAACTAGATGGACAATCGGCAACTGAGTGGGGTGGCGAAGATTTTGAGCAATACGAGATTTTGGCAAGAGAGGGAGATGATGCTTATTTAAGTAACGCTTTTTATGATGCCGTACCAGCTTATTCGCAGGCTTTGGAGATTGGCGACATATTATTAAGACGTTCCGTAGATTTGATTACAGCAACCCTATCTGCTGGAGAAGAAGCTTTGGATGCAGGAAACGCAACGCTTGCTCTTGAGCAATTTGAACTAGTCCTTAGTATTGAAGATGAAAACCTAATAGCACGTGCCGGCCTTATCAGAGCCCAGAGATTGCCGGAGGTTCTTTCTTTGATGAAAACTGGCGAAGACTTAAGAAGAGAGGCTGATTATGAGACAGCAGCAAACCATTATAGAGAAGCGCTTACTATTGATAGTCTTTGGCTGCCTGCAAGAACTGCGCTAGAGGCGGTCAATACAATTATTTCGGATAGAAGGTTTGATACCTTGATGTCCCAGGGCTTGGGGGCATTAATGGAAGAGGACTACAGTGATGCCTATGATTTTTTTGATCTAGCGCTTGCTATTCGACCAGATTCCCCGGATGCACTGAACTCTCTTACCCAAGCAGAGCAAGGTCAGAAGTTGGATGAGATCGCACTCACAGAAGCCCGAGCGCTTGCTTTTGAATCACGTGAGCTTTGGGATATGGCGGTCCGTCTTTATACGGAGATGCTTGAGACTGACAATACGCTGGAATTTGCCCAGCAGGGTCTTTTACGTGCTCGTGACAGGGCGGATTTAAACTTGAAGTTAGTAAATTTAATTGAAAACCCAAATTTACTATTTAGTGATCTAGTGTTGCGTGATGCAGAAGCGCTTTTGGTAGAGGCAAGTACTATTCAGCAACCAGGCATACAATTAGCAGCACAAATCAGTGATCTTGGTCGATTAGTTCAAATTGCTTCTACACCGATCCCAGTAGAAATCTATTCCGATGAGCAGACCGAAGTTACCGTCTATCGCGTTGGAAGTTTGGGAAAGTTTTTAGTAAAAACACTTTCATTAAGACCAGGAAATTACACGTTGGTTGGAAGTAGGGTTGGTTATGTTGATGTGAGGCATGAGTTACAGGTTTTGCCTGAAAGGGCTATTAGTCCAATACGTGTTGAGTGTATGGAGTCTATTCGATGAGGGAACCTGAGAATTGGATTCTTAGGGTTTCAGCCAGCGGCGAAAACCGTTGGTTTCGACAAGAAAACCTTCCGGTATCTATTGGTAACACTAAGGATTGTGAAATATCCCTGAATGAAATTGAGGGTTCATTTCAAATTGGAGTGTTGGATGGAACATTTTTTATTCAGCCAGGTAAGAACACCCTTGGATTGAGAATTGACGGGCAATTAATTACAGGGTCCCAGTCGTTAGATGATGGGGTTGTAATTTCTTTGGAGGGCGTTTCCGCAGCCTGCACGCTTCTTAATGGTTGCTTAACTTTGCGAACCGAGGCATGCATGCGAGAATCTGGCGCAGCATCGCCAGACCTAGAGGAGCTAGCGAGAGAAGCTGGCAGAGTAGAGGCCGTAGAAATTGCGCCAATCTCTTTTAGTCCAAAGGCAGATGAGAAGAGTTTTGGAGAGGTTTTCAGACCTAAACGTTCTACTTTTATTATTGGTAGCGCTTTTGGGGTTCTTGCGATATTTGCCTGGTTTGCATTCACAGCAAAATCTGTTCAATTCGTCATAGAACCCACACCGGAAGAACTAGCGTTGCCTGGAACAATATTTAAACTTCAAATGGGCGGTCGTTATCTGCTTAGGTCAGGAACACATAGGGTTTCAGCTGAATTAATGGGTTATTACCCTTTAGAGGAAATGATTGAGGTCGGACAGTTACCAGCCCAAACCGTTGAACTAGGGTTTACCAAGTTGCCAGGACTGATTACTTTTTTAGCCGAACCGGATATTGGAGTTAATGTGCTTGTGGATGGCGTATCTGTTGGAACAGCGCCTTTAGTAGACGTAGAGATTATGCCTGGTAGACGTAGTATCGAGTATGTAGCTGAGCGTTATCTTTCGGAAGTACAAGAATTTGATGTAGAGGGTAGACATGAGCGTCAAACATTCTCGTCCTCACTTACGCCTAATTGGGCGCCAGTAAGCATCAGCAGCGTTCCTATTGGAGCCGAGGTCTTAGTTGATGGAGTCTCGTTTGGAACTACCCCTATTGTTGTAGAGTTAGGAGCGGGTGAGCTCAATTTAGAGGTTCAGCTGGCAGGCCACAACTCGTGGCAGGATTCAATTATAGTCTTAGCAGATGAGCCCATGGTTATACCTGAGATAAGACTAATAGAGGCAGATGGCCGGGTAGAGCTTGTTAGTAATCCGTCGAGTGCTGCTGTAAGTATAGATGGAGTTTTCCAGGGCCAAACACCATTAACTTTACGCCTACGTCCTGGACAGCCACATATGTTGGGGCTGACTAGACCCGGTTATGAAACAGAGACTCGGGAATTGGCAGTTGATGCTGATAGTGAGCAGAGCGTTGTAATTGATTTGGTGCCACAATTTGGTTTGATTGAGGTACTCAGTAGTCCAGCATTAGCTCAGGTATATGTAAACGGGGAATTGTATGGTGTAACGCCAGCAGAGCTAGAACTGAATGCTGTTAGTCATGAGATTGAGGTTCGGCTAGATGGGTTTGTACCGCAGTTAACTAGCATCACTCCACGACCAGGATTCCCGCAAAGGTGGGATACAGTCTTAGAAGAATTGGATGCTACAACTGGTTCAGGTTATTCAAAGGTTATACAGACTAACTTGGGACAGGAACTAAGACTAGTACTTCCAGGGGAGTTCATAATGGGTTCTTCACGAAGAGAACAGGGCCGCAGATCTAATGAAGCACTGCGTGCGGTTAAGCTTAATAAGGCTTTTTATCTAGGCATAAAAGAAGTAAGTAATGCTGAATTTCAAGCTTTCCAATCTGATCATGATTCCGGTAGTTACGCTGGTGCTCCCCTAAATGGAGCGGATCAGCCTGTAGTGCGGGTTAGCTGGGAAGAGGTAGTGCAATTCATGAACTGGCTTAGTATTGAGGATGGACTTCAACCGGTCTATGAGGAAGTTGATGATGAGCGATGGGAGGTTATTAGACCTTTGCGGAATGGGTACAGGCTTCCAACGGAAGCAGAGTGGGCATGGGCGGCACGGTTTTCTAGCCAGGAGGAACCACTCATTTATCCCTGGGGACAGTCCCTACCACCGCCAGATCGTTCTGGTAACTATGCTGATGTTTCTGCGGCTAACCTTTTGCCCACAACATTAATTACCTACAACGACGGGTTTGAGGTTTCTTCACCGTCAGGAGGGTTTGAGCCTAATGCTTTGGGAATATTTGATATGGGAGGTAATGTTTCGGAATGGGTGCAGGATTACTATGAGATAACCCGGTCCGAAACAGAAGAGGTTGTAGAGGATCCATTAGGACCTGAGAACGGACGTTTTCACTCTATTCGGGGATCTAGCTGGCGAAGTGTAACGGTAACTGATCTTCGTTTAGCTTACAGAAATTATAGTTTACAAGGCGACGAAAAAATCGGTTTTCGAATAGCTCGTAATTTAGAATGATAAGGTATCGATATTATTTAGAAAAAATGCAGATTGAGGGCTAATTCATGCCAGTATTAAAATCAGTATTAACCATAATGATACTTGGGATCATGTCTTTTTCCTCAGTAAGTCAGGAGACAGAACCTGAGCAGCCCGCCCCACCTGCAGAACCCGCC
>DJLG01000122.1:0-8569 GCA_002434915.1 Proteobacteria bacterium UBA6522 | reverse complement strand
CCCCACCTGCAGAACCCGCCCCACGTCAGCCGGATACTCGAACTCTGGATGAAATCTTTATTCCCAGTCAAGAAGTTGGTGCTGATGAGGAAGTTATATTTCCTGTAAATATCTAATATTTTTTTATATCTTTTAGTGAGCTTCACGTTATGAAACGTAAATTTCCAAATGAGTTTTTATATCAGGTTTTTGCTCTGATTATTGCTGTAATAGTTGTTCATGCTGTGTATGTAACGGTTATTCGCCCGCAAGCTTCTGCTGTTATGGCAGAGCAGACAATACGGATTCAGGAGGACGCGAATTACACTCCACAACGATCTTTGTATGTTCTCATACGAGATTTTGAGCAAGAATCTTGTTTTGTGCTCATGCTCTGGGCATTTGCCATAATGGGCTTTAAGGCATTGAAGGCAACAGGAGAGAGAAAACTTTTGCAGCAAGAATTAGTGCCTGTCAGGGAGGGGGTACGTATTCTTCCAGAAGATACCCGTGAATATGCCCGCACTATTCAATCTCTGCCAGATACCATTCGAGATATGTTGTTGCCAAGAGTAATTCTGTCTTCTCTCGAACGTTTTGGATCCACTAGAAATATTCAAGATGTCTCATCGGTGGCAAACACTTTATGTGAATCGGAGGGCGAGAGACTAGAGTCCGAACTATCTATGATCCGCTATATCGCTTGGGCGATTCCTTCAGTTGGATTTATTGGGACTGTTAGGGGAATTGGCGAGGCTTTAAGTCAGGCGCATCGTGCTGTAGATGGCGATATCGCGGGAGTCACTCAGAGTCTTGGTACAGCCTTCAATAGCACCTTTATCGCTTTGCTTATTTCGATTGTAGTAATGTTTTTAGTTCATCAACTTCAACTATTACAGGAACGCCAAGTTTTCGATACGCAAACTTATATTGATCATAATCTTATAAGACATATGCAAGCTCGTGGAGGCGTGTAGCGGGGTAATGTGAATACGCTTGCCATTGAAATAAATGATGCTGAACTGGTTATTGCTGACCAGGAAGGGGTTCATGGTAAAGAGCCGGGCTATGCTGCATTAATTAATGGATCAATAGTGACTGGTATGGATGCATATTCTCAGGCAAGGCTAAATCCAAGGCAGACTAGCAACCGTTTTTGGGATGACCTAAGCATGGACTCGGGGAGTGCGGGAGTTGATTCAGTAGATAGTTCAGCAGAACTTGCTTTTGCTCAGCTTAGCTCAATATGGAAGCGCTTTGGAGGAAGTGGTATGGATGCTGTGCTGGTTGTACCAGGACACTATACCCGTGAGCAATTAGGTCTATTGCTTGGTCTAGCCCAAGAGTGCAAGATGCCGGTCCGTGCTTTGGTTAATGCGGGAGTCGCCGCAAGTACTCAGCACTATGCTGACCATCAACTAGTCTATTTAGATGCCAGCTTGCATCGTGTTTCAGCAACCATCATTGAGCAAAGCGATGATGCCTGCGAAAAGCATGAGCAGGGCCTTGGTGGGGTGGGCCTTGCATCACTCTTTGA
Source organism: Proteobacteria bacterium UBA6522 (assembly GCA_002434915.1). Lineage (GTDB taxonomy): Bacteria > Pseudomonadota > Gammaproteobacteria > Steroidobacterales > Rariloculaceae > UBA6522. The sequence goes on along the minus strand of DJLG01000122.1, from coordinate 7,053 downwards.
TCTATGGGCTATGAGAGTCGCAGAGATTTTTGTTTTACAGACGCGTTTTGACCCATTCCACCGTGCAGAAACTGAACAACTTGTTTATGACCTTTTGCCAAACTGGCTTACTAAACTTCAGGAAGAGGAAAAATCAGAGTTAAGTCTTTCCCATGATGACAAAGAGCATTGCGTAGAAGTCAAACGAGAGCAGTTGTTGGGTGTGGCAGGTGGTTTCTGTAAAGCCTTAGTCCAGCTTAGCTCGAAACTTCGAAAACCGGAAGTTGGTATGGTTGTTCAGTTATCCCATCGCCTACAGCAGCTACCAGGAATTACAAACGAGTTTCAAAACCTTAACAACACCCATGTTGTGCCAATGGATATAGGTGCGGCGGCGCTGGGAATGCTTAAAGGTTTGGACGGTATTGTTCAAGATGGCGATCAAGTGAAGTTGCTCAAGCGATTGCCTTGGAGAGGGGAAGTAATTCAACTTAATTCTCAGCAAACGAAGAAGACAGCAACTTTAAATAAAGATAATGAAGAAAATTCGCTTTCACAGCCTACGCACCTGGTATACCGTGGAGTTGCTTATGAGGTCGATGGTGACTCGCTTTATATTGGTCGAGAAGCAGTAGAAGGTTGTTATAGCCTTATTCTAGATAAGGGCCAGGAGGGGGCTTCTCAGTCTCATTGCGAAATTACTCGTAAGAAAGGGGGCCTTAGCTTGATAGATTTGAGTCAGTCCGGCACTTATGTGAATGAAAAGAAAGTGTCGGGAGAAATTGATTTGTATCCAGCAGACGTCATACGGATAGGCTCTACTGGAGAGGAATTACAAGTCATCGTTCTGGGAGAATGTATTGGCTCGTAAATCTCTTAATGTGTTTTCATTATCATTTCTCGACGCTATGACCTGCGGCTTTGGTGCCGTAATCCTATTTTTTATGATTATTAATGCAAATATCGATTTGCGCCGTGAGGCAGTACTTGATGATCTAGCAAGTGAAGTCGATAGAGCAGAGCTCAAGGTTCTAACTGGGCGCAAGAATCTTGTACAACTCAAGAGTGATCTCGCAACTCTTATTGAGGAATGGGCTGTTTTACGGGCATTTAGGGAAGAGGTTGTTTCTGAAATTCAAGCGACTGAAGAGGAGTTTAGTACGCTTACAGCTGATTCAACAGCACGCGAGTCTGCTATTGAACAGCTTCGTTCTGAGTTGGAAGATCTGGAGAATGAAACCCAGAGACTCTCGGCTGCAAGCATTACACCAGAGGATGCTGGCAATCGAATACGCTCTTTTACCGGTGACGGGAACCGTCAATATTTAACAGGACTTAGAATGGGCGGGGATCGTATTGTTATTTTGGTAGATGCCTCTACTAGTATGTTGGATAGAACTATCGTTAACGTACTTAGACGCCGTAATATGTCAGTAGAGCAGAAGCTGGAGGCACCCAAATGGCGTCAGGTGGTTGATACTCTTGATTGGTTGACTACCCAAATTCAACCAGGCACTCAAATTCAAATCTATGCTTTTAATGATGAGGCCTGGAGCCTAATTGATGACAGTGGAGGGCGATGGCAAACAGTTACTGATGGTGGTCTTCTTAATAATGCCGTTGAAAACTTACGGGAAACAGCTCCAGATGGCCCCACGAGCCTGCATGCTGCCTTTGCTGCTATGAGGCCACTGGATCCAAAGCCGGATAATATATATTTGCTCGTAGATGGGTTACCTACTATGGGTGAGGTAAACCCCATAAACCCTGGTGTAACAGGAAGGGAACGTGTTGGTCACTTTAATCGAGCTATAAGAGATTTGCCTTTCAATGTTCCGGTAAATGTAATTCTTTACGCAATGGAAGGCGACCCACAGTCGGCTCCGTCCTATTGGTGGTTAGCGCTTAATACGGGGGGGTCAATGATGGCTCCTTCAGAGGACTGGCCATGAGAAAAAAACGTCGTGATGTTGAGACAGGCAGCCTCTCTTTTTTAGATGTTGTTTGCTGTGGGTTTGGTGCTGTGATTCTCTTACTTGTAATAACAAAGATTTTTGAACCGATACGGTTGGAAGAGACCCATGTGGATCTTCAGAACCTTATAGTCAAATATGAGGAGGAGCTGGAAGATATACTCGGTGAGACTAGAATCATTAGCCAGGAGCGACTTGCTACCATGGATAATGTCGATGCTGACGAGACCCAAATAGCGCAATTACAAGCTGAGCTTACAAGGATTAGGGCAGAGTTTTTGGCTACACAGGGTGATGCGGAATTCTCTAATGAGCTAGAGGGGCGTTTAGCGCTGGCTAAACAGCGCTTGACTGAGGAAATGCAGCGTCTGCTTTCTGATTATCGACCAGATCCTGATGACTATGTGGTTGGTGGTATTCCCGTAGACAGCGAGTATATTATTTTTATTATAGATACTTCCGGAAGTATGCAGAGGTACGCATGGTCACGCGTACAGCAACAGGTTTCTGAAACCCTCCAAGTTTATCCTCAGGTAAAAGGAATTCAGGTTTTTAATGATATGGGTGAATACATGTATGCGAGTTATCGTAATGAATGGATTCCCGATACACCCTCAACTCGAGAGGCTATTATTGACGGACTTAGAAACTGGTCTGCATTTTCAAACTCCAGTCCTAGAGAAGGGATTCTCGAGGCCATTGAGACTTTTTATGACCCTACAAAAAAAATTAGCCTGTATGTTTATAGCGATGATTTTTCTGCGGGTTCTATAAATGCTGTTGTTCGGGAAGTAGATAGGCGTAACCTAGTTGGTGAAGATGGTGCTCGCAGGGTACGCATTCATGCAGTGGCTTTCCCCGTCTACTATGAGGTTACAAATGGTGAGCTGCTGTCCTCTGCTCGCTTTGCAGTTCTAATGAGAGTGCTGTGCCAAAGAAATGGGGGTACCTTTGTAGCTTTGCCATCGTTACGCGGTTAACTCTCGTCAGAATTCATCATTTTTTCTGGGAATTTTGCCCACTTTCATAAGCACTTAGGCTCAATAGAGTTTCAATATTGTTCGGCATAAGTACTCGAATTAATACTTGATAGCACAGGAGCCACACCATGATTAGATCTATAGCCATTACCTCAACCCTCATCATATTTGCAACTAATGGTTGGGCAACTGAAGTAGTTTCAAAATCAACATATGAATCCATGGGAATCGGAAGTGGGGCAGCTATTGGCGCTGTGGCTGGCGGGCCTTTTGGACTAGTGTTTGGCGCAGCAATGGGGGCTTTTCTCGGAGATTTGTTTGATACAGAGCACAATGCTCGAATTCAGGCTGAGAAAGGGTGGACAGAGTTGCGGGCGGAGGTTAAGACGCTGAATGGTTTGGTTGAAGGTAGGGAGCTTGCAGTTGCTTCTCTTGAAGCTCAGTTACACGATCAAGCTAGACAAATACAGTCAACTGTTACTGAAGCCCTTGATGTAAAAGTTCTCTTTATGACGAATGAAAGCAATCTTCCTAGTATTGCTGAGACCCGACTTTTACGCTTAGCCGAGCTTCTGACTAGCCTTGACGATACATCGATTCAAATTGATGGACATACGGATTCTCGTGGCAAGTTTACGGACAACCAAGAACTTGCGGAGCAACGTGTTTCGTCTGTTAGGGAAGTTCTGATAAGGGGAGGTGTCCCTATTAGCAGGATTGTTATGAATGCCCATGGAGAAGCATATGCTTCCGCCAGAGAGAATGATGTTGATGCGATGGCGATGGAAAGGAGAGTTGACTTAACACTTATTAGAAATATGGAAGATAATCGGGTTGCTCAGCAGTAGCTGTTGGGCCAGTGTTAAGGGCGTGCCTTTTTCAGGCACGCCCTATTTTTTGTACTAGTATAGATATGAGACTAGTTATTTTGATTTAGCGTAGAATCAAGTTGGATGTAGTAACTTAATATTGAAAAGCACAAATGAACCCACGCTTAAAATAAAAAAGGGGCAACCAGATGCGATTTTTTTCAATCACAATATTTTTTATGCTTTACACCCTAAATTGGAAGGCAGTGGAAGCGCAGTCATGGACTCCACCGGCTGAGGTGGATCGTTGTCCTTCTCAATGGGGTGCTGGTGATGAGCGTGGCTCAGCTAATCTTATGGGCCCAGCCGCTGTAATACGTGCGGCACAGCTTATACGTCAGGGCGAGGTTGTTGAACTCGGTAATGTGCTTCATGGCGCTATCCCACTTGGATCTCGTCATTTTGATCTTTTTCCAAAGCCGACTTCTATGAACTCATTGTCAAATAGACGAGGATCAAATGAGGAGCTTGTGGTTACGGAGCTTGGTCAGGTGGGAACACAGCTAGATGGCTTTAGTCATCAGAGTATTGGTAATACTTTCTACAACTGTTTCCGAGTTGATGAGACATTGACGCGAGGTGGTTTTACCCATCTTGGTATCGAGAACGTACCAATGCTAATGACCCGTGGAATACTGCTTGATATCGCTGAGTTAAAGGGTGTCAACATGTTAGCTGAAAATTATGAAATCACTGTTTCTGATATTCAGGAGGAACTTGCTAGACATGATCTCTCAATTGAACCTGGAGATGCAGTGATAATTCATACGGGATGGGGTGTTCTTTGGGAGTTAGATGTGCCTCGATACTTACGTGGTGGACCAGGTATTGGTGTAGAGGCGGCAGAGTGGATTGCTGCTCAGAACCCAATGATTGTGGGTGCTGATAATCAACCTGTGGAAGTGCAGCCAAACCCAGACCCTGAGCTTTCACTGCCAGTTCATCAGATCATGCTGGTTGTTAATGGGATTCATTTACTTGAGCGTTTGAAGCTAGATGAACTTGCTGAGCGGGATGTTTATGAATTCGCATTCGTAATGCAGCCTTTAAAGATACAGGGTGCGACAGGTTCTACTGTTAATCCCGCCATAATTTATTAACTGATTATCATTACTAAGCCAATGGCTTATAGGTAGTGCTTTATAAGCGGTAAAAGGTCAGGAGCATCTTCTGGTTTATTGACTCTTGGCAGTACTGTGATCGGGATATTGTGACTGAATCTTGAGATGATGTTGGCCGTTTCTTGGGCTGGAATAGGTTGAGTTAGTGATTCGTTTACTACTATACCAGCGACAGTAATTAAATTTGCTTTTAGCATGCCCAAGGCTGTTAGCGTGTGACTGAGTGTCCCAAGGTAGCTGCCGACGATCAAAAGGACAGGCGCACGAAGAGCAATAATCCAGTCAAGCACTGTGTGTGTTTTATCTAATGGAACCATCATGCCGCCAATACCTTCAATTAGTAACGTATCTGAATTATCGTGTTTTTTACAAAAGGCCAATAACTCTTTAAAAGAAATCGAAGTTCCTTCGAGAGTAGCTGCTAGGTCTGGAGAACAAGGTTGTTTGAAACGCCAGGGACTAATTCTTGAAATATTTTCTGGGCATATATTTACACTTAATGACTTCAAAAGAAGCTCAGCATCGTTGTAAATATCATCGGTTTTATCTAAGCCAGTCAGAATTGGTTTAAGAGCTCGCACCCCTTGATTTTGACTGCGCAATTGATGGATTAGTGCTTGGGTTACAAAAGTCTTTCCGATTTCAGTGCCAGAGGCAGTTATAAAAACGGTTTTCACTGGATTGCTAAAACTTCTTTTGTAGCCTTTGCAAAGGCGTCTACCTGAGCCTCAGTATGGATAGCTGAAAATGTACAGCGTAGACGAGATGTACCAACTGGTACTGTAGGAGGTCGGATAGCTACAACCAAGAATCCTTTTTTTTCTAGCTCCATAGATCCTCTCATCGTACGCTCCACATCTCCTAATTGAATTGTAACAATTGGGCTTTTAGGTGGGCTAAGCCCTAGATAAGCTGCAAACTTATTAGCAAGTGCTAACGGCCTATTTGTTAGTTCAATATTGGTTCTTATGATTTTGAGTGCGGCAATAGCCGCAGCAAGATTTCCGGGTGGTAGACCCGTTGTATAAACGAGGCTCCTAGCTCGATTTCGTATGAGATCTATAGTTTCTTTGTTTGAACAAAGATACCCACCATACGCTCCCACTGCCTTGGAAAGGGTGCCAACTTGCAGGGGTACTGGTATGGCGCAACCATCAACCACGCTAGAGCCTCGACCATTTTCGATAACGCCTAATCCATGTGCATCGTCTGTCATAAGCCATGCCTTATGCTTTTTGCATAGTTCATGTAGTGCTGAAATAGGCGCTAAATCACCATCCATACTAAAAACACCATCGGTTAAGACCAAGCAGTGCTGATATGATTTCCTTTGTTTAGTCATAAGTTTGGCTAATTCTGATATGTCACGATGCTTAAAATGGATGGTATGTGCATTTGAGAGCATTGCACCGGCGAACAGGCATGCATGGGATAGTTCATCTATCAATATTAGATCTTTACGTCCTACTAATGCTGGTATTACGCCCAGATTTGCTAGATAACCACTGCCAAAAACAATTGCGTCCTCAGTACCTTTGATTTTTGCGAGCAACGTTTCTAGCTCAGAATTGAGAGGATTATTTCCACTGACTAGTCGGGATCCGCCTGACCCTGCTCCATATTCATAGGTAGCATCTTGACTGGCTTTGATAACTTCTGGGTGGTGTGTAAGGCCAAGATAATCATTGCAAGAAAAAGATATCAGCTCTTGAGAATTTCGGAGCACTTTTCCATTAGATGAACGTATCGTGTTGATAAGCCTACGACGAAGATTTTGAACTTCAAGTTTAGCAAGCTTGTCTCGGGATGACTTTCTCAGGAGATCTTCGCTCAATTTCTTGTCTCTCTTTTGATAAACAAAGGGTTCCTTATAACGTGGCAGCTTTTAGTAAGGACATCTCGTTATTTAGACTGACTAACCTTCGATTATAGTCAATAGCTCTTTAGTACGATTTCGCATCAAATCAATGTCATTTTTAGTCTCTACATTGAGACGGAGTAATGGTTCTGTATTAGATGCCCTAACATTAAAACGCCAATCAGAAAACTCCAAGCTAAGTCCATCGACATGCTCTATTTTTATGGCATCTTGCGCATATATTCCTTCTATCCGAGCAAGCATTTGAGGTGC
>DJLG01000149.1 GCA_002434915.1 Proteobacteria bacterium UBA6522 | reverse complement strand
TCAATAAAATCAAAACCAAAATCGGGATCAACTTGATTGATCGCTCCAAGGAATGAAAGGAGTTGGCTACCACTGTTTCGCCAAGTTAAAGATCGTGCATCCGACTCAATGAGAGATTCAGCCTCAAGCAAAAAGTCAGTTTCGAAATCATAAATAGGGCTATAAATAAACCGATACCCTGTTGCCGTAGCAGCTTCGATAGTCTGATTTCCCCCCAGAACTAGAGGTGACAGTTCTGGAAATAAAGTCGCGGCACGTTCTACGGCATCTGGATTCACGCGCGAGAAATAAGCTGCCCAGCCAGCGTTAGTTATCTGAGAATATGCGGGATTAGAGACAAACGTTATTTCAGAGTTGAGGCGCTGAGCTGAATAGATGAATGCTGGGAAGTCAGGCAGACTACATTCAGGGGAGGAAAGAAGAGATAGGCCCTCAGAATCGTTAATTGAGGTTGATCCGATCAGAGCAAAATAGTCACCAGTACATACTTGCTCAATTGCTTCAGCATGCCTCGATACCGCTGAATCTATCCTTTCAACTACCACCACCCTGCCCGCAAGCTTTGACGTTTGGTTAACGGCGGTAGCCCATGCTTCAACTGCCTGCCAAACACTTTCTGACTCTCCATCATTGATTGAGCTGTTCTCGCCATCAGCGATAACAGCGATTCGCATAACATCACTTGTCAATCCGGGTTCGGTTGATACTTCTTGTACAGGTTCAGGAGAGGTTGTATCAACGGGAGTTGGAGTGGGTGCTACTGGAGTAACAGTTGGCGGTGGAGAAACCGTTGGGAATACTGGGTCAGAACAGGCACTAGCCGCAATGAGAGATAGAGCTAGCAGCGCCAAGAATCCAGTGCGGTAAATATTCACCATGCTTTAAGACTAATGCGGTGTTACCCAATAGTTATGTAGGTTCCGATTTCTTATTATCTAAAGTGCTAGAAATGCACAGATCAGCATCTTGTAACTAAGTATTGATATGGGCCTATCTTTAACTATGGTGTATGAGTGACAAGTCCTGATGATATTTCGCTTCCCAAAGCGCTTATAGCGCTTACTCAAAAGCAATTCCGGCGTTTTTATATAGGCTCTATAGCTGCACAGCTTGGATTCTGGTTTTCTCATATCTCATACCAAGCATTGATGGCAGATCTTACCGATGACGAACTATGGGTATCAATGCTTTTTGTAGTCACGTTCACCCCAGTATTGTTTCTCGGACCCTTTGGCGGACTTTTAGCAGACAGGCTCGACAGAAAAAAACTTTTGCTAACAACATATGCCGCTCTTATGGCTGTTTCAGGACTTCAGGTAATTTTGGTCCTCAGTGACGCAATTTCACCTGTAATTTTGTTGGTTACATCCTTCATCATAGGACTAATTATGGCAGTCCTTGCTCCAGTGGTGCAGGCAGTGACAGCTAATACCGTTAAGGGCGACTATCTCCCGAGTGCTATTTCTCTCCAAGCTATGGCTTCGAATGCAAGTAGGGTGCTTGGGCCTGCTCTTGCTGCTCCTTTAGTTAGTAACAATCTATTCGAAATATCATGGTCATTGTATGGAATCTGCGCTGGGCTAGCCTTGGTAGCTGCAGCTGGGATTACTTTATTTCCGTACCAGCCAGATCAGGACAACGTCCCGATAGTTCAACGTCTCCTAGCTGGAGTCTTCCACGCACGTGAGAAAAAACCGGCCAGCAGTGTACTTATTCTGGTCGGCGTAATGTCCATTTTCGGCGTATCCCATGTTGTCCTTTCTCCTGCTTTCACCAGCGATGCCCTTGGAAGACCCTCAAGTGACTTTGCTTGGTTAGGAGCATCTACTGGATTCGGAGCACTCATTGGGGCACTAGCTGCCGGAAGTTTCACCCAGCAGGCAACTCTTCGTAGAGGAGCTATTCTTGCGATCCCCTATTGCTTACTATTGACAGGGTTTTCAAGAGTAACCGATTTCACTGTTGCTATTCTTATCCAAATCCTTGTCGGCTTTTTCTATATTGCATCGTTTACGACACTGCAGGTAGTTGTACAGGAAGTCGTTACCGAAAATTTTCGAGGGCGTGTAATGTCCATGTTTAATATCGCCTGGGCCGGACTAGTACCAATTGGTAGCTTACTGATGGGCCTTCTTGCCAGCGATAATGGGTTTGGACTTGGATCAGCGGATACGATCGGGCTAACTTCGCTCATCTGTGTTGGGTATGTTATTTCAGTAGTCTTCTGGGATACTTTAAGAAAAACGCCTAACGGTAGCCAAACGTAATATGACTACCCTTTGGCGAAGGCTTTCAAACTTCGAGCACCCTCTTATCTAAACCATTTGTACGGCTGTTTTCCTGCAACTTTGAAGTAGATAACCATATTTACAACATGTGTCAGCAACAGAACAAAGCCAATTAGTATGGCCCATCCGAATTGATCATAGTTATCGTGGGCATTACAGAGATATAAAACTGCTGCAACTACAGCAGTCCAAATTGCCATCCCGAGAATTCCTTGTAATGTTTTCATTGTTTTTCCTTTCCTTTTTTTGACCTAGGTTTAATAAGTACATGGATGTCTGACCTGAGTGTGCTCTGACATGCCAGAATGTATCCCTCTTCGATTTCTTCTGGCGTCAAGACATACCCGAAATTGAGTTGCGGCTTGATATCTCCCGACAAAAGAATGGCTTTGCATGTTCCGCAGCTACCAACTTTACATCTATGCGGCCATTTCACCCCCTGATTTAGGGCAGAGGATAGTAACCGATCTCCCCTTTCGATCGT
>DJLG01000080.1 GCA_002434915.1 Proteobacteria bacterium UBA6522 | reverse complement strand
CGATGGATGATGCGATTATTGCAATCTATCAAAATGGGGAACGATTGAGACCAGATAATGGTTATCCAATGAGGCTTTTTCTGCCTGGTTTCGAGGGGAACACAAGTGTTAAGTGGCTTCGGCGAATTAAGGTCACTGCAGAGCCGACAATGACAAAGGATGAAACATCTAAGTATACGGATCTTCTGGATGATGGGACTTCATTAATGTTTACTTATCCGATGGCCGTGAAATCAGTCATTACATCACCATCTCCTGGGCTTGATTTAAATGGAGCAGGGATTTACGAAATATCTGGAATCGCTTGGTCCGGAGGTGGCCATATAAGTAAGGTGGAGGTATCAGCAGATGGGGGTTCAACTTGGGGTGAGGCTGCTTTGTCTGAACCAGTTCTCGATAGATCGCTTACGCGGTTTCGAATGGCATGGCGATGGAATGGGGCTCCTACAGTAATAATGAGTCGCGCCATTGATAATACTGGAGCTATTCAGCCTACACGAGATTCCATCATTGCAGAAAAAGGGATGAAGTTCGCATATCACTACAACGGTATACAGTCATGGGCTATTGATGCCGAAGGGCGGGCGGTTAACACTTATGTATAAGCAAGCTCTGGCTAGTCTGATGGTTTTTTACATCTGTATTTTTCAGGTGTTTGCCCAGGAAGGTCCTAATCTTGGGGTAGAAGCTACTGCCGAAGAAGTTGAGGCTTGGGATATCAGTATAGGTCCTGATGGAGTTGGGCTTCCTGAAGGTTCAGGTACAGTTCTTGAAGGGGCAGATATCTATGCCATGAAATGTCTTGCATGCCATGGTGAGCAAGGACAGGGCCAAATAAATGACCGTCTAGCTGGTGGGCATGGCACCTTAGGTGAACCTGCTCCAATTAAGACTGTAGGTAGCTATTGGCCCTATGCTACTACGGTTTTTGATTATATTCGCCGTGCAATGCCTTATTTGCAGCCACAGTCTTTAACAAACGATGAGGTTTATGCAGTTACCGCCTATATTCTTTTCCTTAACGGTATTGTCAACGAAGATCAGACTATGGATTCCCAAACCCTTCCCGGCATTCAGATGCCCAATAGAGAAGGCTTTAGGTTGGCCTATCCATAGACTCCGTGTGGGTATCTGATAATCGTTAGGCAAAAGAGTCTTTGTGTTCTGGCTATATTAGAACATTCTTAGACGGTTAAGGCGTCTGTTAGACGTCCGTAAACCCGTCGAGCATTTCCTTCAAAGATTTTGTCACGATCTTGGTCGCTAAGAGTTTTATTGTTGATAATGTATCGCTTTGTATCGTCAAAATAATACCCTGTTTCAGGGTCGATACCACGGACTGCACCAAGCATCTCTGATGCAAACAATATATTGTCTATCGGTATTACATCGAGTAATAAATCAATGCCAGGTTGATGATATACACAGGTATCAAAAAATACATTATTGAGAACCAAGTCTTGAAGAGGGGGTCTCTTTAACATATCAGCAAGACCTCTAAAACGTCCCCAGTGGAAGGGAACTGCTCCTCCGCCATGAGGAATAATTAGCTTTAACTCTGGGAAATCTTTGAAAATGTTAGAGGTGAGCATTTGCATAAAGGCGGTAGTATCAGCGCTCAGGTAATAAGAACCAGTTGTATGGAATGCTTGATTGCAAGCAGCACTAACATGGATCATTGCTGGAACTTTTAGTTCGCACATTTTTTCATATAAGGGGTGCCAATATTTATCGCCAAGTGGTGGAGAGTTAAAGTAACCACCACTTGGATCGGGATTAAGATTGCAGCCAATAAACCCTAATTCTGTGATACACCTTTCCAATTCGATAACAGAATTTTTAAGTGTCGTACCTGGTGATTGAGGTAACTGACATACACCTATAAAGTTTTTGGGATAAAGTTGTGTAAGCCTGTATATGAGTTCATTACAGTGAGCGGTCCATGCAATGCTAGTGGACTCATTGCCAATATGGTGGCCCATGCCACTCGCTCGCGGTGATAGAATTGTTCTATCAGCACCGCGTTCTTGCTGGATTTTTAGTTGGGCGCCTTCTACGCTTTCTCTCAACTGGTCATCAGTTATATTGAGCACGCCTTTACTTGTTTGGAAAAATGGATCTTTTTCTAACTCTGATTTTTGTTTGTCACGGTAAAGACCAAGTTCTGGTGGTTCAGTTGTGTAGTGACCATGGCAGTCTATTATCATAGTAGGTTATTAATAATTATAGAATTTTGTTGAAATCTAGTTATAACATCTTGCGAGTTTGATCGTAACCAAACCACATTAATTTTAGGGAAATAATAATAATCTTTTTTGTATGAAAAATATTTCATCTTAAGTTCATTATATAAGGCTTTTTTGCTATAGAATGCGCCCGGCAATACCTAAATAGGCCTATTGAGGAGGCGCTTCTTCCGTGAGAGCCTTTAAGTTAATTAGATTTTTTCTTGTGTTGGTTTTGATCCAGACGAGTTTGGTTAGTTTTTCTCAAGAGACCGTCAATTTTGAGATCCCTTTGATTGACCGTCCGCCGACGCTTGATGATTTTTCGGGGATGGAACCTTCCCCTGCGATTGCCGCTATGATGGCTAGGGCAATGGATTTCACCCAGCGCGAGCCGAGCGATGGTGATCCGGCAACACAAGAAACGGTTGTTTATGCTGCCTACGATAGCGAAAATTTTTATGCGATTTTTCTTGCCTTTGATACAGAAGCTGATCAGGTGCGTGCTAACTTTGCGCCACGCGAGGAAATCCAGAATGATGATTGGGTGGGGCTCCTAATCGATACTTTTAATGATCAGCGTGCCGCCTATGGTTTTGGATCTAGTGCTGCGGGCGTTCAAAGTGATGGACGCTGGTCAGATCTTGCAAGAGGTAACAACGGATGGGATGGGTCGTATGAAGCTCTTTGGTACACAGATTCGCGTCTAACTGACACAGGGTACATGGTGCAGATGACTATTCCTTTGCGTACGTTGCGATTTCCAGCTAATGATGAGCAGACATGGCGTGTTCAGTTTAGCAGGCGCATTCCAAGACTTAGTGAAGACTCATACTGGCCAGCCTATTCTTCACTTATAGAGGGTCGATTGAACCAAGCTGCTGTGGCAACGGGTGTGCGGAATGTTTCTCCAGGCCGCAACATGCAGATAGTTCCCTTTGTTTTCGGTCGTAGTTATGACGTGCTTGATACAAAAGCTACTGGTGGCCCAGCCTTTAATGATAGTTCAGAGACTAATATTGGTGTTGATGCAAAGTTGATAATTCAGGACAGCCTGGTGTTGGATGCAACTTTTAATCCTGATTTTAGCCAGGTTGAATCGGATGAGCCTCAGGTGACAGCAAATGAGCGTTTTGAAGTGCGGTTTCCAGAACGCCGACCTTTTTTCTTGGAAAACGCTGATTATTTTGGGGAAACTGATTCAGTTTTATTGTTTACCAGAAGGATTGTAGACCCAGAAGTTGGCTTAAGGTTGACTGGTAAGCTTGGTGACTGGGGTATTGGAACAATGGCTATGAATGATGAGGCGCCAGGAGAGGCCTTGTCTGCTGGAGATCCATTAGCCGGCACTTCTACCGATATCAATATTTTTCGTTTATTCAGAGAATTGTCCGATCAAAATCGAGTGGGTGTTTTCTATTCTAATCGAGAATTTGGTAATGCAGAAAATAGAGTTTTTAATGTAGATGGGTCGTTCAGGTTAACTGATAACTGGACAACTCAGATGCAGTTTATTGATACGAATGCTAATGATTCTTTAGGTGCTAGCACAGATGGTCGTCAGTCCAACATAAAATTTGACCGACAAGGTAGAAGTTTACGAATTCATATTCATCAGATTGATACAACTGAAGACTTTCAGGTGGATCTTGGCTATCAGAATAGAAATACTTTTGCTGATACGAGGTCTAGACATACAAATATTGGCTATACGTTTTGGCCAGAAAATGGTTTGGTTAACAGTTGGACCCCGAGAATAGGTATTAATACAGTAGTAGATCAAAAGGGTCTCAGGATTTATGAAAATATTGATTATCGAATGGAAGCAACTTGGGATGGTAGAACCTCTTTCCTTTTTCGGTCAGATAACATGCGGGAGCGATTGAGAGCTCAAGATCATTCTAATCTGAATAGGAATAAAGACTTTAACCAGAAGCAATGGAGGGCTGAGTTTGCAACTGAGATATTCTCTACCTTTGGTTTCTCAGCAAAGCTTAGAGGCGGTGATGCAATTAACTTATCGCCAATAGTAGGTAAAGAGCCAGAGCTGTCTGATTTTAAAATTAGTGAGGTAGGTTTTATTTGGAGGCCATCAGATCGGCTACGACTTGATCTTACATACCTTGATACTACATTAGAGGATCCATTAACTGCTGTGGATATTTTGAGTGATTCTATAATAAGAGCTAAATGGAATTATCAGTTCACACAGGAAACGTCCTTGCGTTTTATTGTGCAAGAAGAAAATACAGATCCTGGTGCATTAAGTTCGTTAACAAGAAAAAAGAGTATGAACTATGACTTGCTAGTTCGATATGTGATTAATCCTTGGTCTGCGCTCTATGCGGGTTATAACAGTAATTCTAGTAATTTTAATTTGGTAGATACTGAGGATGGTACAGAGTTGGTTCGAACAAGCGGTAATTTACGCCGGGATGGTGAGCAGTTTTTTGTTAAATTCTCCTATCTTCTACAACAATAGTATTAAGCGTTGTCTGGGTAGTTTGGTTCCCACGGTAAAATAACCTGGCTTTTGCCCTTTGTTTCCCTTATCCAGGGACGTATTTTCTTTATTGGCTCACGCCATCTGTTATGGGCCCAACTAAGCAAAGTTTCTGGCGTACTAAAATCAGCAAGTATTTCTAACTGTTTCATTTGTGGAAAGGGAAGCTTTATTTTTCCTGTTTTATTTAACGTTAATGCTTCGCTTGGCTTTAACCATTTGCTAGCCACTAATTCTTCTCCGTCATGTTGTGCATTTTGGCCTGTAGGTAATTCTGCTAGAAAAAAACGTGTAGAAAACCGAGCGTTAAGAGTAACAGGAGTTTCCCAATGCCCCAGATAATGCAATTCATCTGTGGCTAAAGTTATATTTGCGTTTGATAAGACCTTGGACCAGGGCAGTTTCCCTATTCTAAGATTTACCCGGGTTTTTTCTAATAGAGGATAAGGATTAATATTATCGCCAATCCATTGGTTATTAGAGGTGACTGCTAAGAGCACCCCAGTTTCTTCAAAAAGCTCTCGGATTGCTGCGCTGTAATAGTCTAGACCGCCGGATCCGACTGACAAAATTTGGTTCGCATCGTCTTCCTTTAAGCCGCGACAGTGTGGGTATATTGAGCTATCGTCTTTGCTAACCACCCCGCCAGGAAAGACATATGCTGAAGCGAATGTTGCATTTTCATGGCGCTGGCCCATGAAAACCTCGATATTACGCTCAACCTCGCGTACTAATATAACCGCTGAAGAGGGTCGAGCGGGTTTCATTCTCATATTCCTTAATGTGCTATTTAGAAGGTGAAACTAAACTTATGATTTATTTTTGTTGTGACCGCATAGAGTTATGAATCATGAGATCTACTAACTAATATATATTAATCTAAGTTCCTCTAAAATCCTCTAAAATCCTCTAAAATTATTAAAATTCTTCTAAAATGACGTAAAAATTTTA
>DJLG01000121.1:17431-25760 GCA_002434915.1 Proteobacteria bacterium UBA6522 | reverse complement strand
AATCACACAGCAGGACGTGAGCCGTCTAACGGTGTTCTGCAAATACACACAGCTTAGAGGAGCAGAGCCATGTCCAAAGACATGATGCGAGCATTTGAACTTTATCAGCCCGATAGTGTTGATAATGCGGTGGAGTTACTAGGTCGGTTTGGTTCGGAGAGCTGGGCACTGGCCGGTGGTAATGACACGCTGGACTGGTTTAAGGATCGTGCCAAGTTTTCTCCTTCAGTGGTGGATTTGTCGAGCATAGAGGAGTTGCGAGGCATACGGGAAACAGCTGAAGGTATAGAGATAGGCGCTCTGACGACGCTGACTGAGATAGAGACCAGTGCTTTGATTCAGGAGCGCTATTCAGTGCTTTCGGACTCAGCGAGGCGAGTGGCCAGCCCCCAGATTAGGAATACAGGGACCATTGGCGGAAACCTTTGCCAGGATGCCCGATGTTGGTACTACCGTTATGGGGTGGATTGTTATCGAGCCGGAGGCACGACATGTTATGCGGATACCCCAGAGGGGCAGAATCGCGAGCATTGTTTGTGGGGGGCAGATCGGTGTGTAGCCGTAAGTCCTTCCGATACAGCGCCGGCGCTAGTGGTGCTGGATGCACGGATGGTAATACAGAATGCTGAGGGTGAACGTGAGGTATCGGCGGAGGACTTTTTCATCGGTCCTGATATAGATATTGAGCGGATGACGGTATTGGAGCCTGGTGATTTGTTAACGGCGATCCGCATCCCAAATGATTGGGCAGGTGCGCGGTTTTATTTTGAGAAAGTGGCGGATCGAAATAGCTGGGACTTTGCATTAGTTAATATAGCTAGTGCGATGGTGGTGGAAGGAGATGCCATTTCTCGGATTCGTATGGCGGCAGGGGCAGTTGAGTGTGTGCCTCGGCGCTTGAACGTGGTGGAGGAAGTGGTGACAGGGAGTGCACCGGATGAGGCTACTGCATCACTAGCTGGTCAGGTAGCGGTGCGAGGTGCAACTCCGTTGAATTTCAACCACTTTAAGATCCCTCTGCTAGAAAATCTTGTTAAACGCGCTATTAGAGATTCATGATCTGTAGGTGACCACCTACTAGTTATAAGTAAGATGGGAAGTAGAGGCCATCCTGAGTTTAGGTCGTCTACAGTACTCCATTATGTCCACGATCCTATGTGTAGTTGGTGCTACGCTTTTGCTCCTGTTTGGGCAAGAGTGACTGATATGTTAAATGGTGCTATTGAAATTCGGACTGTGCTTGGAGGTCTTGCTCCCGACACTGGATTACCTATGCCTACTGATATGCGCCGCAGGATAAAGGGTACCTGGGAGCAAATAACAAATGTTGTATCTGGTATTGAGTTTAACCATGATTTTTGGACTGTCTGTACGCCCATAAGATCAACTTATCCTGCGTGCCGAGCTATCATTGCTGCGCGTGAACAAGGGGTAGAGTATGAGTCTACAATGATAGTTGCCATACAGAATGCTTATTATCAAGAAGCTAAAAACCCATCATTACCTGAAACTTTGATTAGTCTGGCTGAAGATATAGGCCTAGATATAAAACGTTTTGAAGCCGTATTAGGAGGCCAGGAGTGTGAAAGAAAGTTACAGGAGGAGATAACGCGTGCAATTAATTTAGGTGCCAGAGGATTTCCTGCTCTGATATTGCTAAAAGATGACGTGGCTATGCATCTTAAGCATGATTACAACAACGCTCACATTACCTATGATCGTATTAAAGAAGGTTTGGGAGTGTTAGATCTAGAGTTGCCTGCTAGCAAGGCTTAGTAAAGCTCGGGCTCTTTTAACCACAGGAACATCTATAACTTTGCCATCTAGTGAAGTTGATCCACGACCCATACTTTCCGCTTCTTCAAAAGCTTTAACAACTCTATGTGCATGCTCTATTTCTTTTTTTGATGGTGAAAAAGCATTATTAATTTCATCAATTTGTGCTGGATGAATAGCAAATTTACCTTTGAATCCACATTGTTTGGCTATAAGACTATTTGTCCGTAGTCCTTCCTTATTCTTAAACAGAAAATAGGGTGTATCCAATGCAGGTATTTCAGCGGCCCTAGCTGCAATACAAAGCTGGTTACGAGCAAACAAGACTTCAGACTCGTCTTCTAGTCGTTCTATTCCCATATCATGTGTGAAATCTTCCCCACCAAAAGCAACGCCAATTAGACGTTCGCTAGCAAGGCAAATTTCATGGCAGTGAATGATCGCTTTGGCAGACTCTAGCCAAGGAATCATCTTGATATGACCTTCATTTAGCCCTGCTTTCTGTTCAAGGAGAGAAAGATGGTCCGAAACTATTTTGATATCAGCTGGTGTATTAATCTTTCCAATTGATATCCCATAGATATGCGGTCCTACTATGGCTGCCAAATCATCCAATGCCCACTTAGTGTCTAAAGAATTTACTCTTGGTACTATCGACACTCCTGATTCAGCAAGCTTTGGTAAGTATTCAGCAATCAGGTTACGTGCGTTTTCTTTTTCGCCTGTCGGGACAGAGTCCTCCATGTCTGGCACAAACACATCTGGCTTAAAACCAAGTGCTTTATTCAGCATGTTGTCCTTATTTCCCGGGACGAAAAGCAAGCTACGTAGAGCGGTCACTGTAAGTTCAATTCCTTAATGAGGGTGAAGATTAAGTATGTTGTATGCGTAGTAAACCACTACTTATTGTTCTAACTTATTGCTTTTATAGAAGACCTGCATTTCGTGCCCATCGGTATTTTGCACCAAGTATTGCCACTGGCAGTTCTGTGGTGTAAGGACACGCTACTATCCCTCGCTCATAGAGATATTCTGAGGCTTCTTCAACCTCTACATCACCAACTAACGATGCTACGATTGGTTTATCAATGCCCTTGTCTCGACCTTCTTGGACTACCCGTGCACAGAGTTCCGCAAACACCATGGGTGGTGTAATGATTGTGTGCCAATAACCAAGTATGAGTGAGTGAACTCGGTCATCTTCAAGTCCAAGCTTAATAGTTTTTTCATAAGTTACAGGGGGTTCACCGCCCGTGATATCGACTGGATTCCCGGAAGCGCCAAATGGAGGAATAAACTCTTTAAAGGCTTCATCTAAATCATTGGGAAACTTCATTAAAGACAAGTCATTGTCAACGATTGCATCAGAGAGAAGAACGCCAGAGCCACCTGCACCAGTAATGATAACTATTTCGTCACCTTTAGGAGTGGGTAGCACCGGAAGACCACGTGCAAATTGAAGCATATCGTTAAGGCTATATGCTCTTATTACACCACTAGACCGTAAAACGTCATCATAGATTTTGTCATTACCTGCCAGTGCCCCTGTGTGTGAGGCAGCTGCTTTTGCGCCCAGCTGAGTACGTCCAGCCTTCAACATAACCACTGGTTTTTTCTTAGAGACACGTTTTGCTACCTCGGCAAAGCTTCGGCCATCTTTTAAATCCTCCGCATGCATTGCAATGACATCTGTATTGTCATCCTGTTCAAAGTAGGTAAGGAGATCATCTTCATCTAGGTCAGATTTGTTTCCCAGTCCCACGATAGCGGAAACGCCCATTTTTGTTGAGCGACTATATCCAATGATTGACATTCCAACGCCCCCACTTTGGGAGGAGAGAGCGGTCTTTCCCTGAACATCATATGGAGTACAAAAGGTTGCACATAGATTTGCAGGGGTATAGTAAAACCCATAGATATTTGGGCCCATTATTCGCACATTGTTTTTACGAGCTGCTGCTAAGAGCTGGTCTTGTAACTCGTGTTCACCTACTTCAGCAAAACCAGAAGGAATCATTACAGCTCCTGGTATACCTTTCTCGCCTACCTCTTCCATAGCCGCTATGCAGAATTTTGCGGGGACGGCAAAAACTGCGACATCAATTTCCCCAGGAACATCTTTTACGCTTTTATAGGCTTTTTTCCCAAGGATCTCATCCGCTTTTGGATTAATTGGATAGATTTCTCCTTGATAGCCACCGTTGATTATATTTTTCATCACTGAATTTCCGATCTTACCTTCTCCGTCAGAGGCTCCTATGACGGCTACAGATCTGGGATTCATGATGCTCTGCATAGACTTTACGATTTCATCTTGGCTAGGGCGATAGATGTCTTTCTGAGCTGAGAAATCGACCGAGATTAATGAATCGACCGCAGTTGCGCCTTTTTCATTTGCAAGTACTGGATTTAGATCAATTTCCTGTATTTCTGGGAAATCACCAATAAGCTCTGATACCTTGACGATGATGCTTGTTAGTGCATCGCGATTTATAGCCTCGGAGCCACGTACCCCATCGAGTACCTCAGCTGCTTGAATACTATTAAGCATCGATTGCGCATCATCAGTCGTTGTTGGCGCTAGACGGAAAGTAATATCCTTAAGCACTTCTACAAGAATACCGCCAAGGCCAAATCCTACTAGTTTGCCAAAACTCGGATCAGTCACAGCCCCGACAATTACTTCTTGTCCATCCCCCGTAATCATTGCTTGAACCTGTACGCCTGTGATGCTTGAGTTACTGCTATAAGCTTTAGCATTTGCAATAATATTGTCATAACCTGCTGTTACAGCTTCTGAGTCTGATAAGCCAACTAAGACGCCTCCGGCTTCCGTTTTATGAAGAATGTCAGGCGAAACAATTTTCATCACTACCGGATAACCAATACTATCGGCTATAGCTGAAGCTTCCTCAGCGGATTTTGCTAATCCTTCTGCAGGTACTGGTATATCGTAAGCGTCACAAACGGTCTTACATTCTGGCGCTGTAAGTGATGTACGGCCATCCGCTTCCACTTGATTTAAGACAGCGCGGACATCATCTTGCCGACTGGGCATCTTCATTCTCCTTAACAATTGGCAGCTCATAGAGCTGCTTAGTGAACAGGCTGTATTACTTACGACGTGGTGGCCGGGAAAAAGCACCTGCTTCTTTTAAATTATCAATCTCATTCGTTTCGTAACCAAGCACGTCACTTAAGATCTCATCTGTATGTTCGCCTAATAATGGAGATCTAGTTACCTCGACGGGTGAATCCGAAAGTTTGATTGGGCAGCCAAGGTTATACCATTTTCCACGTTCAGGGTGGTCAAGCTCAAGATACATTTCGCGTAGCTTGACATGATCGTCGTTGGCTAAGTCTGTCGTGCTCATTACAGGGCCACATGGGACATCAATCTCGTTAAGAATTTCCATTAGTTCGCGTTTTGTATGGTTACTCGCAAAATCCGTTAAGAGATCCCACATTTCACTTTGGTTTGCACGCCTATTCTCAATTTTTTCGAAACGAGGATCATTAATTAAATCCTCGCCTCCAATCCGATTTGCTAATGCTTTCCAAACATGTTCCTGAACTACTATGTACAGGTAATCGTTTGATCCTCCCGGCTTACACTGAACAGCATTTCCCAACTGTCCACCGCCTGAGTCATTACCGGCCCGAGGTGTAAAGTCCTCAAACTCCTGACATCCGTATTCCGGTAATGGTCCACGCGTAAGTCTTTGGTGATCACGCCATTTCACTCGTGTTAGATTCATGACACAGTCCATCATTGCGCACTCAACATACTGACCACGACCAGTTCTTTCTCGCTGAAGAAGCGCGGCAAGAATGCCAGCCATTAAGTGGACACCCGTTCCTGAGTCACCAATCTGTGCGCCCGTTACCACAGGCGGTCCATCAAAAAGCCCAGATGTGCTCATTGAACCGCCCATAGCTTGGGCAACATTCTCATAGGCCTTAAAGGCTGCATATGGACCTTCAGAACCAAAACCCTTTATTGATGCCATGACAATACGCGGATTAATTTTTTTAACATTTTCCCAATCAAACCCTAATCGCTCCAGAACACCAGGTCCAAAGTTCTCCATAAGAACATCACAGGTTTTAACAAGCTTTGTAAAAATTTCTTTCCCTTTATCATTTTTAAGGTTTACCGTGATTGATCTCTTATTGCAGTTAAGCATTGTGAAATAAAGGCTATCTGCATCTGGGATATCTCTTAACTGTCCACGAGTTGCGTCACCCACCGGTGACTCTAGTTTAATAACGTCTGCACCAAGAAAACCCATAAGCTGGCTGGATGTAGGACCAGCTTGTACGTGAGTCATGTCAAGGATTCGAATGCCAGAAAGGGCCTTATTAGAGCTCATAGTAAGTAATTTCCTAATTCTTTAGTTAGTTATGTAGATGAACCGTACGCAGCACTATTTCTTTTTTAATTTGCTTTGTGGGTTCAGATTTCCGATTCTGCCGCTTTCACTGCCAGCTGCTGGGTTGATAGCTGCATTGACGAGTGTTGGTTTGCCAGAGTCCATTGCCGTATCAACAGCTTGCTTCAGTTCTTCGGGGGTAGTTGCATGTACACCAACCCCACCAAATGCTTCCATCATTTTATCGTAGCGTGAATCAGTAACGAAACGAGTCCATGCCGGATCTGAGCTTTGCTCGTTAACGTCTGTTCCACGATAGATTCCACTATTGTTGAAAATAACGACACAGACAGGCAAGTTGTAACGACAGATAGTCTCTATTTCCATGCCAGAAAAACCAAAAGCGCTGTCTCCTTCGATGGCCAATACTGGCTTACCAGTTTCTACAGCGGCAGCAATGGCAAATCCCATGCCAATACCCATGACACCCCAAGTACCTACATCAAGCCGTTTTCGAGGGTTATACATATCGATAATTCCGCGTGCAAGATCAAGTGTGTTAGCGCCTTCATTAACTAATATTGCATCGGGACGTTCCTTTATAACTGTACGCAAAGCACCGAGGGCACCGTGAAAGTCCATCGGGAAGTTATCGTTCATTAGTCGAGGAGCCATTTTGGCTATATTTGTATCTTTCTTTGTTTTAACGGCGTTAATCCAATCTGTTGGTGCCGCAGGTGAATTAGATTTAAGGCCTTCTAGCATGGCCGATACACAGGAACCAATGTCGCCTACTAACGGCGCTGCGATTTCCACATTCGAATCCATTTCTGTAGGCTCAATATCGACCTGAATAAACTGTTTTTTCCCGCCCCAGGGTTTTCCCTTACCCTGTGAAAGCAGCCAGTTAAGGCGTGCGCCTATTAGCATCACAACGTCTGATTCTTTTAATACCAAAGAGCGTGCTGCGCCCGCGCATTGGGGGTGGGTATCGGGGAGTATGCCTTTGGCCATGCTCATTGGTAAAAAAGGAATCCCAGTCTTTTCAACTAGAGAGCGAATGGCATCATCTGCCTGAGCATAGGCTGCGCCTTTACCAAGAATAATTAATGGTCGCTCAGCACTTTTTAGCAATTCAAGAGCTCGCTCGACAGATTCAAGAGCGGGAATTTGAGCTGGTGCAGGGTCAATAACTTTAATTAGTGATTGATTTCCCTTCTCGGCATCCATTACCTGTCCGAAAAGTTTAGCCGGGAGATCCAGATAAACTCCGCCAGGTCGCCCTGAAACAGCAGCACGGATTGCTCTTGCTACGCCAATACCTATGTCCTCTGCATGCAGTACGCGAAAGGCTGCTTTGCAGAGGGGTTTAGCAATAGCTAACTGATCCATCTCTTCATAGTCCCCTTGCTGAAGGTCGACAATTTCCCGTTCGGATGAGCCTGAGATCAGGATCATTGGAAAGCAATTTGTCGTCGCATTTGCCAGAGCGGTTAGTCCGTTAAGGAATCCAGGAGCAGAAACCGTAAGACAGATTCCTGGGCTTTTAGTGAGATAGCCAGCGATGGCTGCTGCATTTCCTGCATGTTGTTCATGGCGAAAGGCAATTACGCGTAAACCTTCAGCTTGAGCCATACGGCCAAAATCAGTAATGGGAATACCGGGCACGCCATAGATTGTTTCTACCCCATTGAGTTTCAGTGCGTCAATGATGAGGTGAAACCCATCAGTTTGTTCACGCTGGTCTTCAGTCACTTCTGATTCACTAAGCTTTTCTGCAGGAACGCTTACCATGAGATGCTCCGTTTAAGTTTTTCCTAATCTAGGTTTGTTGTTAAGTTATTCCAAATAATCTGCGTAGTTGTCAATATGCTCAGCTAAACCGAAACAGTGCTCATATACAAGCCGTTCGGCTAGTTCAGTATTACGATTTTCTATAGCCTCAATGATATGCATATGATCAATGATTGAGCGTTTCATTCGATCACGCTCCGTAATTGTTTGAGCACGAATAGCGCGCATGTGGACAAATAGGGTGTCAGACATTTCTTTGAGCAGCTTGTTTTTGCTCAACGCAATGATGTTTTGATGAAAACGAATATTTGTATTTGAATATTCATCTATTCGAGCCTCAGCTCCCTGTGCCGTTTCAAAAGTGACAAATAATTTTCGTAGCTGAG
>DJLG01000121.1:0-17056 GCA_002434915.1 Proteobacteria bacterium UBA6522 | reverse complement strand
AGTGCTGCCCAGACAGAAATAATCTCAAGTATTTCATCTTTCGTTTTGCGTACCACGAAAGCCCCACGACGGGGTACTGTTTCTACAAGACCTTGCTGTTCTAGTTTTGAAATGGCTTCACGAACAGGGGTGCGGCTGACACCTAAGTCTTCTGCAAGGCGCCTTTCATCAAGTCGTGGAGGTTCATCACCCGTATATATATCCATGGTCATGATCGCATCCCATAAAGCTCTGTATACCTTTTCCTTCAATACGACGGAGTTTTGCACGGGACTGAGATGCAATTGAGTAGCAGCCATAGATAGTGTCTGTTCTTTTTTTTAGATAGAGGTGTTAGCTGGTATACCGTATACCAAGCTTTATTCTTGGGCAAGCAAGTTCTACGCTTTTAGTCATACTGTTAAAACAATTTTCCCAAAGTGAGCACTGTTTTCCATGATTTGATGGGCTTCTGCTGCTTTTTCTAAGGGTAAGACTTGGTGAATCAGAGGTTCAATATCTCCCTTTGCAAGAAGGGGCAAAACATCATGGCTGAATTGTTTTGTAATACTAGTTTTTTCTTCTACCGGTCTTGATCGAAGCACTGAACCAAGAATCTGTTGGCGCTTTACCATTAAAGGAGCTAAGTTAATATCGGACTTATGACCACCCATTAAGCCAATAATGACTAATCTCCCACCGACAGCGAGACATCTAAGATTCTGGGTAAGATAACCGCCACCAATGTGGTCCAGAATTACATTGACTCCTTTTTTCTTTGTTAAGGTTCGGACAGCATCTGCGAAATCATCATTTTTATAGTTAATGACGTGATTTGCTCCCAATGCCTTAACCCGCTCAATTTTGCCAGGAGAAGCTGTCACGATTATTGAGACTTCGGGCATTAATTTTTTGCATAGTTGAATGGCAGCGGTATTTACACCCCCACCCCCACCATGAAGAAGCGTTGTTTCGGCGTTTTCTAAACGTCCGAGCATAAAAACATTGAGGTATGCGGTGATGTAGGTCTCACAAACACAGGCGGCCTCCTCAAAGGTCATTGATTCAGGAATTCTTATTAAGTGATTTGCATAGGCAGTGGCATATTCTGCATACCCACCACCCCCAACTAGAGACATTACGCGTTCCCCAATTTCGAAGCCCGCAACATTAGGACCCAATTCGTCAATAATGCCAGCTACCTCTAAACCTAAGATTGGGGAATCTCCCGGTGGTTGGTTGTAATTTCCCTCTCGTTGGATGATGTCCGCACGGTTGATTGTGGTTGCTGATACTTTAATAACAACCTGATCTTTTTCTGCAGTAGGTTTTTCAGTTTCACCTATCAGTAATACGCTGGCATCCCCAAATTTTTCTTGTAGTATGGCTTTCATAATCATCCTCAGTATTTGGCGCCTGTATCCTAGCTAATTAGAACTCTATAATCTTTATTTAATTGACTTCTATTTTTAGGTTTTATACTTAAGTATCAGAGCAGGTTCTTATCTAAATTACTATTTCTCAGTGATAGAAGCTCATAATGGGCGTTGTTTCGCAGAGTTGTTGCTATTTTGAGTGCAACTCATAAAAATAATTAGGAGATTGTGATGCGTGGGGTTTATCTGTTTTTATCTGGGGTTTTGGTCGCAGTTGTTACTCAATTTGCAATTGCCCAGAGCCAAAATCAAGGCGTCGTTCGCATGAATCATGTAGGTATAAGCTCCTCGAATCTTGAAGAGACTATTAGCTATTACACGGAAACTTTAGGTTTCCCAGAAGCATTTAGGGTTGCTAATGATCAAGGAGAGGTAGCGTTAGTTTATGTTCAGGTAAGCACAAACTCATTTTTAGAGCTACAAAGATCAAACGAGCAACGTCCGCCAGGAATTAGTCACTTTGGCATAGTTGTAGAGGATATGGACGATGCAATCGAGATGTGGAGAGGGCGTGGACTAGAGGTTGAGGATCCCAGAGTAAGCGGTACCAAGGCTGTGCTATCAAATATTTATGATGCAAATGGCATACGTATGGAATTACTGGAGCTACCAGCGGGTTCTGCTCATGCTCAGGCAACCGCGCGTTGGCGTTCGCAGTCGGCAGCTGCGTGGCGATAGTTAACCTCAGAATGAAACGGATGCTGACTACGCATATTGGGAGATGTATTTTCTTTATTACAACTTCCTGGGTTCTCTTTGGTTGTTCTGAGTCATTGCCGCCGTCAGTACACCAGGCGACAGGGATCAAGATAGGTGAGGTCACAGATAGCGAGGTTATCGTTTGGACTCGACTTACTCGCAATGCGGCACGAGTTGATTTTGGTGCTCCAGTGCCGGACACCTTGTATATCCATCCTGATAGTGGTGATCTTGTTCAAGATCCTATTTGGCCTGCAACGCCATCCGATTGGATTCCTGTAGTTGAGTATCCAGAGGGGGCAACCTTAGAAACTATTGAAGGTGCAGTGCCTGGTATGGAGGGTGAAGTTCGGGTTCTTTACCGAGAACTTGGTATGGCTGATTGGGAAACCACCCAATGGGATGCAGTTAATCCCGACAGGGATTTTACAAAACAGTTTCACATAATGGGTCTGAGACCTTTAACAGAATATGAATTACGGGTAGAGGGGCGTGCGTTCGATGGGGTTAGCGCAAGTTCTGTTTTGAATGGGAATTTTAAAACTGCGCCTCTGTCAGAAGAGCTGACCCGAGTGGTTTTTGTGGCTACTACAGGACAGGCCTACCCAAACCAGGATGCAGAAGGCGGTGGCTTTAGAATGTATTCGGCGATACTTGATTTATCACCTAGTTTTTTTGTACATACAGGCGATATCCTTTACTACGATCAATGGGCGAAGAATATTGACCTAGCTCGTTGGGGTTGGGCCAGAATGTTTAGTCTTCCTACCAACTTTGCTTTCCATCAAAAAGTTCCAAGTTACTTTATGAAGGATGACCATGACACTTGGTCTAACGATAGTTGGCCTACTCAGGATAGTCGTTTCATGGGAGATTTTACTTTTTCGCAGGGGCAGTCTGTTTTTTTAGAACAAGTTCCGATGGGAGATTTAACCTATAGAACGTTTCGGTGGGGGAAGGATCTTCAGATCTGGTTGGTAGAAAATCGTGATTACCGTAGCGCTAACATAGACCCAGATGGGCCTGAGAAAACAATTTGGGGTGTAGATCAAAAAGCATGGTTTATGAATTCTGTTAGGGAATCAAATGCAACTTTTCGGGTTCTTATTAGTCCAACCCCCATGTTAGGTCCTTACAATGAAGGTGAGATAGACAACCATACGAACATTGAAGGTTTTTTCCATGAGGGAGAGGAAATTCGTGAATTCTTGTCATCCCAGGACAACATGCTAGTTATCTCGGGTGATCGACATTACCAGTATGTTATTGAGGATTCTTTGACTGGCATAAGAGAATATGCCACTGGACCTTCTACTGACGCTCATGCCCGTGGTTGGAATGCTAGCGATATCCGTCCGGAACATCGTTACCTAAATATCGTTGGAGGGTTTCTCTCAGCAACCGCAGAGCGTCTTGAGGGAAGGCCTACACTGACCTTGCGTCATCACGATGTTGATGGGTTGATTCTAAATGAAGATATCCATGTTGCTGAGTGACTTATTGAAGATCATGTCTTGCTCTAGCTGGTAGCGGGCTCCGCATCATGTACTATACGGTTCAAATAAAGAGTTAAATGAGGGTCCTCTTAGCATGAGTAATGAATCTCCAGAGGTTGCTAGTTCTGATAAGAATTTTAATTCCTTAGAACTCCCATCAATGACCCCGGCGAATCTGATTCGTCAGTTCGGACCTGGGATGATTTTAATGATGACTGGTATAGGTACCAGCCACCTTGTGACAGCTCCTGTGGCAGGCGGCCGTTTTGGTTACGCTTTGCTATGGTGTATACCCATTGCATATATCTTCAAGTATTACGGTTTTGAGATGGCTTTTCGCTTTACTCATGCCACGGGACGTAGCATGTTGGATGCTTACGCTACAGCCTGGAAGAAAATCCCAGTTTGGTATGTCCTCATAACAACAATTATCCAATCGGGAATTGGGCAGGCTGGACGATTAATTGCAGCAGCGGCTGTCCTGTTTTATTTGTTTCGAGAATTTTTTGGCGTGGACATTCCAGGTTTAGGGGATGATCTTGAGTTAGGGTTCTATGGTTTGATAATAGGTATTAGTTCGGTATGGATTCTCCTCAATGGAAAATATGAAGCAGTCGAGCTAGTTACAAAGGTAGCAGCAGGTGTTTTATTAATTTGTAGTTTGGGTGTGTATGTTGTGAGCCCAGCTCCGGTTAGCGAGTTTGTACATTTTTTCCAGCTCGATACTCCCGAGGGGTCCTGGCTAATAATCGCTTCATTTTTGGGTTTATTACCTACTGGTATAGACGTTTCATTACAGGCTTCGGAATGGGGTAAGGCCAAGAAAGTTGGAATGGGCCGGATTCGTCAACAGCTTGAGGATGAAGGTATTGCGCCACGCTTTAATGCATTCTCCAGTGCTAAGGAAGACCTTTCTGTACATACAAAACTTATGCCTCCCCATGCTTTGGAATACTGCAGAAGGTGGTTCAAAATTGGATTGATAGATTTTCGTGCAGGCCATGTGATCTCATTTTTCCTTGTTTGTATCTTTTTGCTTTTGGCGGCTGTTTGGATGTTTCCAAGTGAGGTCCAAGGTAATGCTGTTATGGGTGAAATAGCCCGAATCTTCACAGATAGTGTTGGTCCTGGAATGATGATTGTATTTCTAGTTGGTGCTATGGCAGCGACCTATTCAACAGCATTTAATTATTTTGACGGATGGCCAAGGGTTGTTGGGGCCTGCTGCCGTAACCTTTTTAAGGCTACTGCAAATCGTTCTGGTACAACGAAAGCTGAGCTAAGTTCAGAGGATCTGAGTTGTTGGTATTCTGAGTACAACATATATCGCTTGAGCATGATTTTCTCCTTGATAACGTCAGCAACATTTATTTTGTTTGTTCCTCGACCAGTATTTTTAGTGCTCGTAGCTTCTGCGCTAGCCTACTTTGTTGCTCCAGTGATTTTTTTCCTAAACCTATATTATTGCTTCACTGTAATTCCTAAAGATGATAAAACTTTTTATCCTTCTGCTTTCGCGAAGTGGTTTGGTTGGTTTAGCCTGATTGTATTTACAGGACTTTCCTTAGTCTTGATTTGGCAACAGTTGATTCCAAGGGTAGTGGCGTTTTTTGGTGGTTAGCCCATTTTCTAAAAACCTTAAAAATACCATGCTTATCGTTTAGTATGCGCGTCCAGTGTGCGCAGTTCTAAATCTAGTTAAGGATTGTTTTTGTTTCAGAATTTAAAACCTTTGCCTCCAGATGCAATCATTGGCGTCATGGCTTTGTTCCGTGAGGATGATAATCCTAATAAGGTGGATCTTAGTGTTGGCGTATATCAGGATGATAATGGAAGTACGCCAATTCTTGAGGCCGTTAGAATTGCTGAGCAACAGATTCTTCAGGAACAGAGCACCAAATCTTACGTTGGGATAGCTGGAAACATAGGGTTTAACAAAAGGATGGAAATGATGCTCTTTGGAGAGAGTCATCCCGCCCTAAAAGCTGGCCGAATTTCATCAGTTCAAACCCCTGGTGGTAGTGGTGGGTTGTGTGTTGCTGGTCACTGCGTTGTTCGAGCTAAACCAGATGCTCGAGTATGGTTAAGCGACCCATCTTGGCCAAACCATTTGCCGTTACTACGACTATCAGGTTTGAATCTTGAGCAGTATTCCTATTATGACTATGAGAACCATTGCATTAATTTTGAGGCAATGACGGAAAAATTTAATACATTAGGTTCTGGTGATTTAGTGTTACTCCACGGGTGTTGCCATAATCCTTGTGGTGCGGATCTTTCTCAGGATCAATGGAATTTCCTTGTAAGCCTTTTTAAGAAGCGGGGTATTGTTCCGTTTATTGATTTAGCCTATCAAGGCTTATCTGAGGGGCTAGAGGAGGATGCCTATGGCGCCCGGTTAATGGCCGAACAGTTGGATGAGGTTATCGTTGTAACCTCATGCTCTAAAAACTTGGGGTTATATCGTGAGAGGGTAGGGATGATAAGCCTCATATCTAAGGATGTAGAGCAAGCAAAAGCAGCGCAATCCAATCTAGGCAATGTGGCAAGGGGTATCTATTCTATGCCTCCTGACCATGGGGCAGCGGTAGCTGGGAGAGTATTGAGTGACCAAAAGCTTCATCAACTATGGGTGGAGGAGCTTGGTGAAATGAGGATGAGGCTTAATGCTTTTCGAAAGCTTTTTGTTGAAAAAATGGAAGAAAGGAATGCGTCGCGAGATTTTTCATTCATCGCTCAAGAAAGAGGTATGTTTTCATTTCTTGGCTTATCTCGCGAGCAGGTTATTCGGTTACGTGAGGAATTCCATGTTTATATGGTGGAGTCGAGCCGGATCAATATTGCGGGCCTTAACAAGTCAAATATTGATTATGTGGCAGATTCTATTGTTGCTGTTCTCTAAGACCTTCTTGGTTGCCTGATGGCAATGCTTCCCCCACCATACAATCGGCTGCTTATTCCAATTTATTTGCCATCTCTTTTGATGGCTGTGTCCCACCAAGCGATACTTTTATTATTGCCGCTTTACGCTCTTGAACTAAGTGGTAGTGTTTCATTTGCAGCCTTGATAATGGGTTTACGGGGATTTGGTGTCTTTCTTTTTGATGTGCCTGCAGGTGTTTTAGTTGGCAGGCTGGGTAGTAAGTTAGTTCTTTTTGGTGGATTGGGAACACTTTCGATAGGTATGTTTTTATTAGCTATAGCTACGGAGCATTGGGTTGTAGCATTAATAGTTATTGCGTTAGGCGCTGCACATGCAGCATGGTTCCTAGGTTGGTTATCACATGTTACGTCTACTTGTTCGCCTAATGAACGTGGTCGTGCAACATCAGTAGTGGCGGGCATACAACGTTTCGGAGCATTCATAGGGCCATTGATAGGTGGAGTCATTGCACAGGGGTTTGGGTATCAGACTGCTTTTTTTGTGGGCGGGCTGATTGCCGCCGCCGCCGCCATTCTCTCATTTCTATTTACAGACAATACTCACAAACCCAGCACAACAGATTCGAATTATATTAAAACTATCGGGAAGATTTTCAGATCAAATAAGCGAATCTTGTCAACGGCTGGTTCTGTGGCGCTTATATTCCAGTTTATGAGGGCTGTACGACAGTTACTCATACCACTCTTTGGTGTAATAGTAGGGTTAGATGCGGCTACTATCGGACTAATCTATGCTCTTTCAGCGGCTGTCGATATGTCGATGTTTTATCCTGTTGGGGTTGTTATGGACCGATGGGGCAGAAAATGGACAGGTATGCCTAGCGTATTA
The DNA here is from genome assembly GCA_002434915.1 of Proteobacteria bacterium UBA6522. Lineage (GTDB taxonomy): Bacteria > Pseudomonadota > Gammaproteobacteria > Steroidobacterales > Rariloculaceae > UBA6522. The sequence continues at coordinate 9,674 of DJLG01000121.1, read as the reverse complement.
TTTTTTATAGTTGGTTTTATAGCGCTACCACTTTCGCAAGGATTCTATTCGTTACTTTTGGCTGGAATTTTGCTTGGCTTTGCAAATGGTCTAAGCGTAGGCCTTGTGCAGATCATAGGTATGGATTTAGCACCTATGAATGCTCGCGGTGAATTTCTTGGTATTTGGAGACTTATTAGTGATGCAGGTTGGGCAGCAGGACCATTGCTAGCAGGAGTCTTGGTTGATATAGCAAGCCTTTCAGTAGTGAGTTTTTCAACGGCTGGGTTAGGTTTGTTTGGCGGGCTAATATTTCTGGTAATGGTGCCAGAAACCCTTAAGCTCTCAAGGGACCGCATTGCAAATGAATCCTAACTTTATACCTTGAATATTGCGTGCTGTATTATCACTAAAACACCATTATTTTTTTAGGAATACGATAGTGACCCTGATATAGGGGTTTGACGATTGTATTCATATAGGTCTAAGGCCTGTCGGGCTACTTTCTCGGTATCGTATGGCCCAGTCCAATTATAGCGTTCATCATGCCAATACCAGCCTGCCGGCCAAGGTTTCTTCGCATGCTTTGTTATATACCAGGGTGAAGCCCAATATCTTGGATTTCGCTGTTGCGACATAATCTTTTATCTGAACTCATGCCTAAGGTTCACAGGCAATTTTGCTATTAAATATTAAACGGTCTTAGAAAATCCCGTAGTCTATTATTTCTTCAAAGTAGCCATTTACCGTTAGGGTTACCACTACAGGAAATTCATTATAGTTAAGCCAGTACCAACCGTGTTCGCCAGAAAACGGTGCAACTAAAGAACCATCATTGCCAGACCCTTCCTGATGCTCTTCGTAACGTACCCAGAAATCTGTACCAAACTCGGGGCTGTGTCCATGGAAGTCAGAATAAATATCACCTTGATCAACCTCCCAGGAGTAAAGAATGACTTTTCCTTCTTCAAGCAGGGCCTTTATCTCAGTTTCTTCTTCCGCTCCGATTGGAATTTGAAGAGTTCGTGTTTGATGGGCCATTGTTTCATCTTGATGTATCGCAGGATTCGGTAGTGGAACTGGATCTCCAAAGTCTGGGATTTCAACTTCTGTTACTCGCTCATTACCGCCAATAACGTCCGTGATTTCAATTGTACGGGTAGGTGTAGAATTCATTGCGCTGAGCCCTAAGAGTCCTCCCAGACCCAGGGGATCAATGTCATATTCTGCCGGCAGAATAACCGCAACTAATAGAAGTGCTCCTACCATTGCCGCAATCAAAACACTTCTTAATAGATTCTTATTTGATCCAGATTGTGAGGATTCAGACATTTTTCAATTCTCTTTAATTTAGCGTTATGCCATAGTGTGACATGACCCAACGGATGGGCCAACTATGGATTTTAGTTATTTTCTGCTTCTATGACTGAAGTCGACGTTCGCTCTATATTAGGGGGATATAAACTACGACTAGCCAACCATTCTTTTACAGCCGGTCCTGTGCCCCTTTCCCATGGCCTGAGTTTTTCAATTGCTACTTCTTTATAGGACGTAAGCTCTTCATCACAAAGCGTAATTTTTCCTGCCTCACCAGTTAAGTGAAAGGCAAAAATAATTTGTCCCATTTGATTGAAAGGATAAGCCCCTAAGTAGCTAGTAACATTTGCCTTGATTCCAATTTCTTCTTGGACTTCACGAACGATCGCATTTTCTGGCTTTTCATCCATCTCTAAAAATCCAGTTACTAGGCCGTACCAGTCTTTTGGCCATCCATGGCTTTGCACGAGAATGACCTGACCGGCGCGTTCTACAATACCTGCAACGACAGGTGTAGGGTTTCCCCAGTAGACGAAGCCACATGATTCCAGAGGACATGCCTTACGAATTAAACCGCCCAATGATTGGTCTGTTAGTTTTGTTTGGCAGGATGGACAATATTTGTAGCTAGCCTGACTCATAAAAATATTTTTCCGTATTTTTTGAATGGCCATACTAACTGCATATGTGCAGAATTTTTAGTTCTGAAACGCTAACATACGGTGATGACAAACATACCAATATGTAAAGCGCCAGATTGGGCTACACGCAAACCTGTTTTTTCTCCACCAGCAAATGCTTGCGATGCACACTGCCACATTTTTGGTCCAGCAGATAAATATCCTTATGCAGTAGGGCGAAGCTATACACCACCGGATGCACCGCTTGAACAATTTAAAAAACTTCAGTCGATCCTAGGTCTTAAACGAGCTGTACTTGTAAATGCCAGTTGTCATGGAACAGATAATTCGGTGATTCTTGATGCGATTGCGCAAAGCGATGGTCAATACCGTGGAGTGGCTAATGTTGACGATTCTTTTTCAGATGAGCAGTTTGAGCGTCTTCATATCGGTGGAATTCGTGGTGTGAGATTTAATTTCGTAAAGCACCTAGGGGGAATCCCAGATATGGGAGTTTTCCATACTATTATAAGTCGTATTAAGCCGTTGGGTTGGCATGTTGTGCTTCATTTTGATGCGGCAGATCTTCTGCAATTTGAAGCGCTTCTGGATTCCCTTCCTGTGCCTTATGTAATTGATCACATGGGACGGGTACCTACAGGGGATGGACTAGATCAGCCTGCGTTTAGTCTTCTTTTAGAGGCTGCGCAGCGGGAGAATTGCTGGGTGAAGATTTGTGGTGCTGAAAGAATATCTACTATGGGACCACCATTTACTGATGCGATACCATTCGCACAAGCTCTGCTAGAGGTATCAGAGGATCGCATACTTTGGGGAACTGATTGGCCTCATCCAAATATAACTAGAAGCATGCCCAATGATGGTGATCTTGTTGATCTAATACCGCTTTTGCTCCCTCAGCAACATCTTCAGAAAAAAGTATTAGTTGATAACCCTGATCGTTTGTATAACTTTGATTAAAACCGTTACGCTTATTTAAGGGTTTTATTTGCTTGATTTTTTATTGTAAATAATTGCTTTTAGGTAAAAAGACGGCCTTCAAAAGAAACGCTTTTTATAAGAGCATAGACTTGTTGTCCTTCGCATAGTTCCAGTTCTTTAACGGCCTCGCGAGTTATTCGTGATCGTAGATGTTGTCCTCCAACATCTAGTAAAAGCTCTGAAAATATAGATTCCCCAGTCTCTATGCTTAACACTCGAGCAGTCATGATGTTACGGATGCTTAGATGAGAAGGACGTTGAGTGGCTATTGCCACCTCTTTTGCTTGCACTCGCAGTCTTGCTTTAGTTTTAGGTTCAATGCTAACGGCAGGTATTTTTAGTGTTTCTTCTCCAACAAGAAGATGTGTCATTCCTTTTTTCGTAGGGCCAACTGTTGCTTGTAGAAGGGCCCCTGCCTCTAGGCGACCAGTTAAAGGCCAGAGATCAGCACGCTCAAGAATTTCCCCAATTTCTCCGCTTGCTATGATACGACCAGAGGACAATAAAACCATTCTTTGTGCTAAATGCGTTGCTTCATCAATATTATGGGTCACATAAAGAATTGGAATTTGGAATTGGTTAGCTACATTCTTTATGTATGGAAGAATTTCTGCCTTACGTTTTAAATCTAAGGCAGAAAGAGGTTCGTCCATCAGGAGTAACTGAGGACTTCTCAATAGCGCTCTACCCATTGCAACTCTTTGCTGTTCTCCACCAGACAGGAAGTTTGGGTAGCGGTGAAGTAGTGGTTGTAAGTCCAGTGATTTGATGGTCTCACTGAAACCAATGGTTGTTTTTTCGTTTAGGCCTTTGTGGACCCGTTTAAGAGAATAATAAAGATTGTCTTCTACAGTTAAATGTGAAAATAGTCGACCATCTTGAAACACATAGCCGATTTTTCTTTCATAGGACGGGATAAAAACCCCATTTTTCGTATCCTGCCAAATCTCATTTTTATAGGATACGAAACCAGTAGCCCGATTCTCTAACCCTGCAAGAATGCGTAAGAGGGTAGTTTTACCCGCACCACTTGAACCAAAGATGGCGGTTATACCGTTTAGTTCTAGTGTTTCTGCGGAATCAAATAAAAAATTATCCAGTAATAGGTTAGATTGAGTTGTTAGTTTAGCCACGAATCAGATCCTATTAAATGGAAGTCGACGATTAAATATATAGACTCCTAGCAATACAGAGAAAGAGAAGATTAGTAATCCTAATGAAAGTATATGCGCTTGTTCATATGACAAAGTTTCCACATGTTCATAGATCGCAATTGATATCACCCGCGTAGACCCAGGAATATTACCGCCCACCATTAGCACTACGCCAAATTCACCTAGCGTATGAGTAAATCCAAGGATGGTGGCAGTGATATAGCCTCTTACGGCCATTGGAGATGCAATACTAAAGAACGCGTCTAGGGGCTTTGCCCCTAGTGTTGCCGCCGCTTCTAAGGGCGCTCGACCGACTCCTTGGAATGAGTTCTGCAGCGGTTGTACTACAAAGGGAAATGAGTAAATGACGGATGCTATTACCAGACCTGAGAACGAGAATGTAAGAGCGGAATCAGTTAGTTGTACCCAGAAACGCCCTATAGGGCCTGCCGGCCCAAGCAGAATCAGCAAGTAAAACCCAAGTACGGTTGGTGGTAAAACTAAAGGTAATGCTATCAGTGCCTCAATCACAGGTTTGATTCGCGATCGAGTATAGGCAAGCCACCAGGCAAGGGGCGTTCCAACTAGCAATAGTACTATGACTGTAACTGTTGCCAGCTGAAGGCTAAGCCAAACTGGCCCAAGTTCTAAGGATCCCATCCCTGGATAAAGCCAGTGATGAACAATATTGTCAACGCAATTTCTGCTATACCCTCTAATCCCGCATGGTATTCTGCGTTAATCAGGTAATAGGATTATCAGTGTGTCAAGAAGAATTATCTTAGCGATTACAGGTGCAGCTGGCTCAGTTTACGGGGTCCGTTTACTTGAGGAACTAAAAAAAAATAAAGGTATTGAAACCCATCTTGTAGTATCTCGAGCGGGATTTCTTAATGTGGCTACGGAACTCAATATGCGCCGTAGTGAACTTGAATCTATGGCAGATGTTGTTCATTCCGATAAAGATATAGGTGCAAATATTGCTAGTGGTTCATACAGAACAGCCGGGATGATTGTTGCGCCCTGCTCTATGAAAACTTTGGCATCTATTGCCACTGGTCTTGCAGACAATCTTGTATCTAGGGCTGCTGATGTTGTGCTGAAAGAAAGAAGACGTTTAGTCTTAATGGTGAGGGAGACGCCCCTCAATTTAGTCCACCTTAGAAATATGACAACAGTGACCGAGATGGGAGGAATTATTTTTCCTCCAGCACCCTCTTTTTACGCAAAACTTGAAAACCTTGATGCAATGGTTAATCAAACCGTGGGAAGAGTTCTAGATCTTTTCGATATAGATTCAGATCTTGTTAGACGGTGGCAGGGTGTTAAAGGAAATGAATCAGAATAGTGAATGTACTAGATAAGTAACCCTTGAAAAACATGCTTATCTTAAATTAGATCTTCCGATAATATTTAAAAACTCTGATCGGGTTCTCGGGTCTGAGCGGAAAGCTCCAAGTAGTTGGCTAGTGACCATCGAAACACCGGGTTTGTGAATACCTCGCGTAGTCATGCACTGATGCACTCCCTCTACAACCACCCCAACTCCTTTAGGTTTAAGTACGTCATTGATGCAATGAGCGATCTGAGCAGTCATTGATTCCTGAACCTGCATCCTCTTGGCAAATGTTTCGACAACTCGGGCTAGTTTGCTTATGCCAACAACCTTTCGATCTGGCAGGTAGCCTACCTGGACTTTTCCAATAATAGGCGCTAGGTGGTGTTCACAGTGAGATTCAAAATCAATATCTCTTAGAATAACTAGCTCGTCATAACCATCCACTTCGCGGAAGGTTCTTCTAAGAAAATCTATAGGATCGTCTTTGTACCCTGAAAACCATTCTTGATATGCTTTTGCAACGCGAGCTGGAGTAGCCCTAAGCCCTTCACGGTCAGGGTCTTCCCCTACCCAGTTGAGGAGTATTTTGACAGCATCTTCAGCTTCTTTTCTTGTTGGACGGGACACGTCGCTCCTATGCGCTAGTTAGCGTTCCATTTTGGTGGGGCAAGGCAGTCTAAATCTGCCCAAGCTCTTGTGCAAGGTTAAGTCTGTCCGCATCCTATGACGCTAATAAGATTTTGCCGGATTGACGTAGCCGTTGTATGGTGAACTCGTAATATATTTTTTTAAAACGATAAATTCTATGAGTGCAAGTGGACTAATAAAAGCGTTTGAGCATTGGCAATCTACCGGCAAGCCAATGGTGCTTGCGACCGTTTATGACACTCAAGGTTCAACCTATACCAAGGCTGGCCATAGGATACTCATCGCATCAAACTTGGATTATCAAGGCCTTGTTAGTGGCGGATGTCTGGAGGGAGATTTAGCGGAACGAGCAAGTGAGGTGATTATTGCTAATGAACCAACTGCTATAACTTACGATATGCGAGATGATGCAGATGATCTTTGGGGTCTTGGTGTTGGCTGTAATGGACTCATTAGGGTATTTCTTCAACCACTGATCGCTGAAGAGGGATACGAGCCTTTTTCTAAGATTGTAAAGCGCTTAGGGACGCCAGGTTCTGTCGTTGTAGCAACAATTATTATTAGCAAGCCTGGAGCACCTCCTGTTGGTACTACGCTGGTTTGGGATGGAAGTGAAGTTGAATCAGAATCGCTTGAGGGTTTAGTTCCGGGTTGTCAATCTGCTCATACGGCCGGTAGAGCCGTTTTGAGCACCGAGGAAAGTGGGATGACCGTATTGTATGCCCCACTGCAGCCTATACGGCGGATTTTAGTCCTTGGAGCTGGTCTTGATGCTTTGCCAGTAGTGAACATGGCTGCTGAATTGGGATGGAGGGTAACCATCGCGGATCATCGTCCAGCTTACCTTGAGAAAGGTGTTTTTGAGTCTGCAGAACGAACAGAGCTCATTAACCCAGAGCACATGAGTCGAGATCTAGACCCAGGCAGTTATGATGCGGTTGTTGTCATGAGCCACCATTTGCTAACTGATCAGATTTATTTGGGACAACTAGCCGAGACCAATGTGGAGTATGTTGGTGTGCTAGGACCTGCTGCCCGGAAAAATCGACTCTTAGATTCACTCGGATCAGCATCTGGTTCTCTCAGTGATCGCTTGAAAGGGCCTGTTGGGATCGATATTGGTGCTAATGATCCCGAATCGATAGCGCTTTCACTACTCGCAGAAATACACGCGACTCTTTCTGGAAAATTAGTTTGAGTTCTTTAATCTGCAACATGCTAAAAACCTTGTGATAATAAAAGTAGAAAGAGAGTTTTTTCGGTCTAGCTTTTAGTCGGCTTAGTCATTCACTTGCAATAGGAGAGATGGAATGAAAGCGTTGTTAGCGATGGTGTTAGTTCAGTTTTTAGTGGTTTTTTGTGCTGTTCAAGCCCAAGAAACTGCTGAGGAAGGCATCACAGCTTCTGGCTTTCATGAAATGCTGTTGCCAGGCACAAACCGTCGTTACACCCTAGTTATACCCCAAGGCTATTCAGGTGAGGTGGCTGTACCCTTGGTAGTATCGCTTCATTATGGTGGTAGGGTGACTCCCTTCTACGGGCGAGGGTTGCTTGAGACTTTGATCGAGCCAGCGCTACGTGAATTAGGAGCTATTTTTATAGCGCCCGACAGTGCAGCCGATGATTGGGCCAATTTTCAAGCTGAGGAGCATGTTATACAACTCCTGGATCACGTTATGGAGCTCTATAGTATTGATGCAAGCAAGACTCTCCTTACTGGCTACAGCATGGGAGGTAGGGGCACCTGGTATCTTGCGGCACGTCATCAGGATCGTTTTAAAGCTGCACTACCAATTGCTGGGTCGCCGGAACCTGATTCAGGGTCTATTGATTGGCAAATACCGCTATATGTAATCCATGGTGCGCTAGACAGAGTTATTCCGCTTGGGCCTAGTCAAGCTGTTGTTAATCAATTGCAATCTAGTGGTAAGCCAATTGAATTTATTGTTTTAGACGGCGTTAGTCATTATGAAATTCCTCAGTATGGCCAGCACCTGGCGAAAGCAATTCCATGGGTTAAAGAGGCATGGAATGAATAAATGATTTTTAGTCTGTATAAAAATTATAGCTTGACCCCATATTCGCTTTCGAGGCACTGTGAGATGAGTTTTTCATTAAAAAAGTCTGATTACAGGGCATTATTGAGACACCTAGGTGGTGTATTATCTATATGTGTCATAACCTACCTTAAAATTAAAAATAAACCTATGGGAACTTAATAAGATGAATCCATTTCTCAAGTCTTTGGCTAGCTCATTATTGATCCTTGTATCTTGTTTTCAGGGTTTGAATGCCCAGACCTCGGACGAAGCTTCCGTAGCTTTAATAGGCGCACGCTTGTTTGATGGCACTGGACGTGCTCCACATGAGCAATCCGTATTAGTTATCAGAAATGGCCGGGTAGAGATGGTAGGTGCAATAGGTGACGTAAATATACCGGATGACGCTGAGAGGATAGACCTTTCTGGTAAAACCATTCTTCCTGGTCTTGTCAACGCTCATGGTCATTTGAACGAAGATCAGTCAGATAGACCCATTAGAACCAAGTTAGCGGAGCAACTGCGACTTTATGCTGACTATGGTGTTACCACTGTTGTCGTACTTGGTGTTTTTTCTGATGAAGAGCTTGTAGTTGGGGCAAGCTTAAATAAAGAGCAGGAAGAAATAGATTTAGATCGTGCTCGGGTTTATGTTGCAGGGGATAGTTTGCAAAACTTAGGTACGGCAGAAGAAGCAAGAATGCGAGTCAATGACTATGCCAATGCTGGCGCAAATCTTGTGAAGATTCATATTACTGGCGGCCCAAACGACATGACACCCGAAGTGTATGGCGCGCTTATTGACCAGGCTCATTCGCGAGGTCTCAGAGTTGCATCACATCTTTACTACCTAGAAGATGCGCATGGTCTTTTAGATGCAGGTGTGGATGTTATTGCGCACAGTGTCAGAGACCAGGCGGCCGATAATTTATTGATTGAGAAAATGATTCAGCAGAACGTTCCTTATATTCCTACCCTAACAAGAGACTTAGCACGATTCGTTTATGAAACAAGACCAGATTTTTTGGAAGATCCATTTTTCTTGCGTAGGGTCAGTGCTTATCAGGGGGATATCGACATCGTCACTGGGGCTGATTATCAGGCCACAAGCAGGAGTCCACAGAGGCAAGCTGACAAGGAAGGATTGGCTCAAGGAAACCGGAATCTCAAAACACTGTCTGATGCAGGTGTGCTTATAGCCATGGGAAGTGATTCTGGTACCAATCAAGGGCAATGGCAGGGTTACTTTGAACATACAGAACTCGAGATGATGGTTGAAGCTGGAATGTCAACGACTCAGGCTCTTGTTGCAGCTACTAGTGGAGCAGCCGCAGCTATGGGTCTGGATCAGCATGTTGGTGTGCTGCAGCCTGGTAGATGGGCGGATTTGCTTATTTTGGATGCTAACCCCATTGAGGATATTCGTGCGACTAGAGAAATTCACTCTGTTTGGATCGCTGGAACACCACTAAGCGGAGTGCCTTAAACGTATTGTTGTAAGTAGCTATAGACAGTCATTTTTGAAAATACTGATTGTGGTGCCATTATCCAGAGCTACCAGCGAAATAATCGTGCG
>DJLG01000051.1 GCA_002434915.1 Proteobacteria bacterium UBA6522 | reverse complement strand
ATCAAGGTAATCATTGAATATGGATCCTCGATGGGGGGTGGACCACAATCCATTCCAGTTCGACTGCAACGTGGTGAAAACTCAGATTTACTCATATTCAATGCTAGAGGTTATCCGGGTATTGTCGCTACCGGGAGAATTCAAACATCAACCCGTACTGATCTGGCGCGTTCTATAGTAGGCATGGCTGTGCGCGGCGGCGCATCTCAACCAAACATAAGCACTATGGATGCCTTCATTGAGACTGTATTGGCTGCAGAAAGCATAGGGTATTCAGCTAGTGTAAGTGGCACCTACCTATCCAATGTTGTATTTCCAGAACTAGGAATCTGGGAGCAAATTAGAGATAAAACAACTCGGGTTGTAGGAGAACGTGTCGCCACGGTTGTAGCACGTGGAGAGGTTGAAATAGGTTTTCAGGCAAGAAGCGAGATTCTTCCTATCCCTGGCGCAGATTATGCGGGTGCAATTCCTGATGAAATACAACAAGTCTCAACAATTGTGGCAGTAATGACGTCAAATGTTGTAAATGATGAGAACGCAAGAAAGCTACTAGATTTTCTGGCCTCAGAAGCAGCAGCACCTGTCATAGAATCCACTGGTTTGATGCCAATAGCGCTTGAAAACTCTGGTCAGGTAAAAGTATTTACTTCAGGAGGGTTTACAGCCGCATTTAATATTCTTGGACCAATCTTTGAAGAAGCCACCGGTATTAAAGTAAATACCGAATATGGCGCTTCACTGGGTGGAGCGCCTGATTCTATCCCTAATCGTTTGGCTCGGGGTGAGGTTGCAGATGTTCTGATTCTAAACAGACCACCTCTCGATGAGCTTGTCACCTCAGGTTACATACAACCTGATAGCCCAGTGGACCTGGTAAGATCAATTATCGGTATGGCTGTTCTAAGTGGAGCACCCAAACCTGATATAAGCACTCGCGAAGCATTTATTCAAACATTGCTAGAAGCACAATCTATCGGTTATTCGGCTAGCGTCAGCGGCACATATCTAGCCACAACGATATTTCCGGAACTTGGAATTTGGCAACAAATTCAAGACAAAACATCTCGTATAGTCACTGAACGGGTTGCAAGCGCTGTAGTCCGAGGTGATGTTGAAATTGGATTTCAACAAATAAGTGCCATTTTACCAATTGAGGGTGCAGAGCTTGCAGGAACGATACCTATAGAGTTACAGCGACCATCAATTTTTTCTGCTGGCATAATGAATAATGCATCAAATCAACAAGCTGCCGAACAGCTGATTCAATTTATTTCTTCGGAATCAGTAGCAGAAATTATTCACTCAACAGGCCTTCAGCCCATAGTCTGGGATTAGAAACGCTATAAAGCGAATATCTACTTTTTCCTTTCATAGCTCATCACATAAGATATGAGAAAAAAGTCTTTACAAAAAATAATCATATTACACATGATTATTGGTGGTGCCTTATTGATTACCGCTAGTGGGCCCACGTTCGCTCAAAACACCCCATCTTTAGAATCAGAAACAAAGTCCGTATCTATTGTTAGAGGGCAAGCCCCTATTATTGATGGTCATCTTGATGAAGAAGTCTGGCAGTCAGCGGTTATTGTGAATGATCTGCATCAGATCCGGCCTGTTGAGTATTCCGTACCATCGGAAAAAACAGAGATCCGCATCTATTATGACGATGATGCTCTTTACATTGGCGCAACAATGTTTGACTCACAGCCTGAAGTAATGAATGCGAATACTCTCAGGCAAGGAGCGCATTTTTGGGGGGATGATTACTTTTCAGTTATCGTTGCTCCCTTCAACGATAAGCGCAATGGTTATCGATTTCAGCTAAATCCAAATGGCATCAGAATGGAAATGCTTTTCTATGACATAAATGGACAAGATTGGAACTGGAATGGTATCTGGCAAGGTGTAGCTAGTAGAAATGATTCGGGCTGGGTAGCCGAAATCTCAATTCCATTTAAGACGCTTTCATTCAATCCTCAGAATGAAACCTGGGGAATTAATTTTACTAGAGATCTTGGCCGTATAAGCGAAATGAGTGGCTGGGTTTCTCGTAACTCAAGTCAAGACCCCAGCATTGCGGGAGAGGTTACTGGTTTTGAAAATCTTCAGCTAGGGAAAGGTATTGATATTGTTCCATCAATCACTCTCAAGGAGAAAAAAGATTTTGATGTTTCAACAAATGCTACTAGCACCGAACCGTCTTTAGATCTGTTCTATAAGATAACGCCATCCCTTAATGGAGCACTAACTCTTAACACAGATTTTTCAGCTACAGAAGTCGATGCTCGTCAATTAGAGCTCACTCGATTTAGTCTTTTTTTTCCTGAGAAACGTACGTTTTTTTTAAGAGATGCAGATATTTTTCGTTTTGCTAGAGTTGGAGGTCGGCTAGGATTTGGTCTCACTGGAACTAGCTCTCTTTCACAATCAGACCTAGAAAATGGTCGACCATATTTTTCTAGACGAATCGGGCTCGGTGCTGCTGGTCAGCCAGTAGATTTAAATGCTGGAGCTAAATTAAGTGGTCGAGTAGGACGCTGGAATGTCGGCGCCCTGGCTATTCGTCAAGATCAATATGAAAACGTAAATGCTAGCGATATTTTCGTGGGACGTATCACAGCAAATGTTCTAGAAGAGTCTTCCGCTGGCATTCTTATTACAGATGGCGACCCTAGGTCTAACTTAGGAAATAGTGTCGGAGGGTTTGATTTTATATACAACAATACTAGATTGCCTGGGGGAAAGTCAGTCCAAGGTGAAGCCTGGTACCAGGAATCAAGAACTGAGGGTATTGATAGTAATCAAGGTGCCTATGGAGTTCGGATCCGTGCCCCAAATGTTCTAGGGTGGCGAGGTGGTATTGGGGTTAAGCAGATCGAAGAAAATTTCCTTCCAGCATTAGGTTTTGTCAACAGAGCCGGCATCCGTGATCAAACATTTGAACTTGGTCATAGTAGACGAGTCGGTGGACGATTCTTACGAACAGTCTATAGTGCTATTGATGCGCAGCGTGTGGAATTAATCAAGGGTGGCTTACAATCACAGGTGGTTACTCTACGTGCCTTAGAACTTGAATCTCACTTACGTGATCGGGCCCATATTCGCTTTCATTCGACTAAAGAAGTTCTTGCTGAACCCTATGTGATCTGGGAAAAAGGAAATGATCAAGTAGTAGTCCAACCCGATAGCTATGCTTTCAATGAGACAGAATTCTCATTATCTACTGGTGATTTCCGAACAATATGGGGGAGTGCTAACTACCGAATAGGAGATTTTTTTGGTGGGACCCGCAAAAGAATTGGAACCTCAATTGGCTGGGGTCCAAACAATCATTTACAGTTTCGGCTGAATTATGATTTTAATGAGGTAGAACTTCCAGGCGGCAACTTTAATACCCGGCTAGTAGGTTTCAGAACCGATATTATTTTTTCAAATACTATTTCGTGGCTCACTTTAGTGCAGTATGACAATGTCACCGAAACGATGGGAATCAACTCACGACTTCATTGGATACCTGAAGCTGGGCGAGAATTCTTTTTAGTACTCAACCATAATCTTCAGGACATGGACTTAAATAATCGGTTTAAATCTTCGCTCAGCGATCTAGCAATTAAAATAAATTATACTTTCCGTTACTGAAATAAATTCGTAACAATTGGCTGATAGGCTCCTGATTCTATAATATTTTTTAATACTACTTCCGTTTCATAAAAACGAGCATTATCATGCCTCTATTATAGGTAATAGCAACTAGCAGTTACTTAAATATCATTCCTTTTTTAAATTATTATTTTTCATGAAAAAACAGCAGAAGGACTTGCTAAAAAATCGCTTTAATAAGATAGCGCCATTTGATCTTGGGCCTATCAATCCTATTGCGCAAGCTGTCACTCAAGCGATAGTTGGCGCAGGAATCAGTCTTTCCTTATCAAATTTTGCTATTGCCCAGACAACACAAAATAATAACCAAGAAACTTCATCGAATCAGGCTATCGAGGAACTCAGAGTAGTCGAGCGACAAATTGAAAGGTACAGGGCTGATGAAAGCTCAATGTCAAAATTAACTGAGGATCTTCTAAATACACCGCAAACAGTCAAAACAATGTCTCGGGAGCTCCTTGAAGACCGCGGACTTACTTCCTTAAATGATGCGCTCCGAACTGTTCCAGGAATCACCCTGGGGGCAGGTGAATTTGCCTGGCAAGGTAATGCTCCTAATATCCGTGGATTCAGTGCGCGAGATGATATGTACTTAGATGGCACTCGAGATTTTGGTAGCTATCCAAGAGATCCATTTAATTTGGAATCGCTTGAGATCTTGCTAGGACCTTCATCAGTTCTATTTGGTCGTGGCTCTACGGGTGGGGCTATCAATCAGGTGACAAAACGGCCAACTCTCGATCCAATAACAGATTTCAGTGTTAATGTTGGCTCTGACAATACAATTCGTGCAACGACAGACATATCACGCCCTATTGAATTATTAGGAAGTGGCACGGCTTTTCGTTTCAATGTCCTATCGCATCAAGGTGAAGTAACAGATCGAGATGGCGCTAAAGCCAAGCGATTTGGTTTTGCTCCAAGCTTGGCTTTTGGCTTAGAGTCCGATACACAGGTGACTCTCAGCTACATGAAGCAAACATCAGATGACAGACCGGATTACGGTATACCTTGGCTTAATGGGAAACCAGTACCCGTATCTCGCCAAAACTTCTATGGTTTTGATAGCGACTTCCTTGAAACAGATGCGGATATCTTCACCGTTGACATTATCCATCAGTTTAATGATTCCATTAGTCTCAACGCGCTGACTCGTTATGCAAACTATGAGCGTGAAAGCCGTATAACAGAAGCCCTAATAACGGAATCAATTGCTACCGGCGCATCGCTTGCGGATACTTCCATATACCGGAATGTATTTATAGGTAACAGCGAAGAAACGCTCTTTGCAACTCAGGCTACAATCACGTGGGAATTAGAAACTGGTAGCATAGAACACGTTATAGCCGGTGGATTAGACTTCTCTCGCGAAAAATCTAACCCAACATTTGCCTTTGGAATAGGGGCACTAGGAACATCTCTATTAAACCCTAATTCACAAATGTCCTTTACGGGGAGCACTGACCCCCGAGTAGTTTCAGATACTACAGGTGAAACTTCAGCTTTTTACATCCTTGATACAATCAAAATTAATGATAACTGGCAATTAACACTTGGAGGTCGCTGGGATAAGTTCGATACAGACTATGATGCCGAGAGATTTAAGGGCCCAGCAACACCATTTAATAGCGGTTCAGTTGATGGAAAGGAATCATTCAATAGAGTAGATAAAGAGGGAAGCTATCGCACTGCGTTAGTGTATAAACCAACTCTCGAGTCCAGTATTTATTTGGCTGGAAGCACATCGTTCAACCCATCCGCACAGGGTCTATCATTGCTTACCTCTGGTCGTGGGCTAGGGCTAGGAAACCAATTTTTAGATCCAGAACAAAACCAAAGTCTCGAAGCAGGAGTAAAACTAGATCTTAATGAAGGTTCTTTGTCCTTCGCCGGCGCGATATTTGAAATTCTAAAAAAGAACGCTCGGGTGGCTGATCCAAATAACCCTGGCTTCAATACATTAGGAGGCGAACATCAGGTAAGAGGCCTATCATTGGACATGAATGGCATGGTTGGACCAGGGATCTTTATAACTGCTGGATACACTCACTTAAACACAAAGGTTATAAAGGCAGCTCCTGGTGCTGCAGTTGGTGCAGCCTTAGCTAATGCCCCTGAACACTCACTATCGCTATGGATTAACTATCAACTGAATGAGCGCCTAGACTTTGGCATTGGCACTCGACATATTTCAGATTTGTTAGCACAAAACACTGGCAGTGGAAAATCGGTTTCAGGCTATCAACTGTTAGATGGAATGGGACGTTACTTATTGTCCGATACTATATCTTTGAAACTGAATGCGACTAACTTGACCAATGAGTATTACTTCGATCAATTACACCCTTGGCATATTGTGCCAGGCCCAGGCATGACAATAACTTTTGCTCTGAATGTGATTTTTTAATGACATGCTTATAAGCATTAAAGGTGTATTGACTGCTGAAGAGGTCGCACATACCTTAAATGCACTTAAAAATGCTGATTGGGCAGATGGTCGACACAGCGCTGGGTATCTTTCTCAAAATGTTAAGAATAATCAGCAATTACCTGATGAAGACCCCATTGCCAGTGAATTAGGAGAAGTAATTCTTAATGCACTGCAGAAAAATGCCGTTTTCACCGCCTCAGCATTACCACTTAAGGTGTTACCACCATTATTTAACCGTTATAGCGACAATCAATCTTACGGCGGGCATATTGATGGGGCAGTTCGACCTATTGCAGGAAGTCCACATCGAATTCGAACAGATCTATCAGCAACTCTTTTTCTTAGTGATCCCGATAGTTACGACGGTGGAGAATTAGTTGTCAATGATGCATTTGGAGAGCGAGCCATAAAATTATCCGCTGGAGACATGGTGCTCTATCCAGGCACAAGTATTCATCGCATAGAGTCTGTTACTAGAGGTGTACGCCTAGCTGCTTTTTTCTGGATTCAAAGTATGGTCAGAGACAATTCTCAACGAGAAACCTTATTTCAGCTTGACTCCGCTATACAGAGCCTTGCAGCTGATGTTCCAAAACATGCGTCTCTGGTTGAACTAGCTGGGATTTACCATAACCTACTTCGTTCTTGGGCAGACACATAAACAAATTGTCTATGTTTCATGCTCAACCTAATCTTCTAAGCCAAGTAACACTTTAAGTCTATACCGCCGAAGATATCCTACTTAATGAAAATAGTAGCAGGTTTTTTTATTTCCTCTCTGGGCCTAGGCACTATCGCCTTTGGCCAAAGTAATGAAAACATTGCTGAGTTAAACACAAAATCTGTGTC
>DJLG01000067.1 GCA_002434915.1 Proteobacteria bacterium UBA6522 | reverse complement strand
GGCCTACCTTGCTCATTAGGTCCAGGCCCTAATCCAAGCATTTTACTGAGTCTAAGTTTTATGTAACCGAGGTTCCAACGATCTCTCCAACTGCCCCACCCATGGTGAAAACCATAGGTAACACCACTATTAATATAATGTTTTCGTTCGTAAGGCCCATGTACACGCCGTGGACTAAAAGCCGGCTGACTTGTTAATTTAGCCCCTTGATGCCCATCCTCATCACTATAAAATACACGAGTAACTAGCTTAGGTCCGGTAGCGACACAAACATCAAGGCTATTACTTATAACTGGCGGATTAAGCCGTAAATCTTCTAATATGTCCCGCCATAATTTGTGTTGAGGTACAGAGGCAAACACAAAATTTGCTAATTGGTTTTCCATATCTCCAAAAGATTTGTCATATTCAAGGGCTAGCACAAGTTCTTCACTCCCATAATCATATGGACGAACAAACTCATAATCTAAATCACAGTACATACCACCAAAGTCATACATCAGCATGTAGCGAAATACATCTGCACGCATGATATTTAAATCGAACCCCATAAAGGTGTCGTATAGCCCAGGATGACGATCGCGCACGTGTATTTCCATCTTCTCATCCGTCCAAAGACGGTATTCCCAGCCTGGGTGATATCTTCGAACAGAATGAGACGCTGCCTGCCATTGTTGAGGGATTGTTTCTGTTTTCCAAAGCTGGTGAATGATTTTCGGTATTCCTGACATTCAAAGTCCTTTCGTAACTATAGGGAAGTAAACCCAGATATATTCAATATTAGAACCGATCACGGTTATGAGGCTGATCAAAATCAAGTTTAGGTCCACACGGAACAATCAATGATGGATTAAGATTCTCATGAGAGGCGTAGTAATGAGCTTTAATGTGTTCAAAATCAACAGTACTAGATATACCAGGATACTGATATAAGTCCAGAACATAATTGGATAATTCTGGAAAATCAATTATCCGTTTTTTATTACATTTAAAATGCCCAACATAGACTGCATCAAAACGAACCAACGTAGTAAATAATCGCCAATCTGCTTCAGTAATTTGATCTCCAATCAGATAACGGCTTCCTGATAATACTTGCTCTATTTTTTCTAACATATCAAATAAGTTAGTTGATGCTTCATCATATGCTGCCTGTGTGGTAGCAAAACCAGACTTATAGACACCGTTATTAACGTTGTTATAAATCAGCTCGTTTATAGCATCTATTTCTTGGCGTTTATCAGCAGGATAAAAATCACCAACAGCAGCACCTACATCATCAAAAGCGCTATTAAACATTCTTATTATTTCTGAAGATTCATTACTAACTATCGTATCTTTGTGCTTATCCCAAAGCATTGGAACTGTCACTCGCCCAGTATAGTTTTCAGATGTTTTCGTATAAATCTCATGCAGTCTTGATTTATGGTTCACATTATCTGGAATAACGCCATTGCCTGGTTTAAAAGTCCATCCCTGGTCGCCCATAAACGAATTAACCGAGGAAATTGTAATAAGCTTTTCCAACCCCTTTAATTTTCTAAAAATCAGGGCCCGATGGGCCCAGGGGCAGGCGAGCGATACATATAAATGATAGCGATCTGGTTCTGCTTTGAAGCCACCATTACCGGTTAACCCAGGACTACCATCCTTAGTGATCCAGTTTCTAAAACCAGAGGCTGTACGCTGAAATTTCCCACCAGTTGATTTTGTATCGTACCAGTCGGTATGCCATTTTCCCTCTATTAAAAGCCCCATCTAATATTCCTAAAATCTATTAATTATAAGATTCTGATGCTCCTGATATCTCTAAACCTACAACTCACAATTTAATTGGTTAGCACGCTACATGCATATAGGCAACAATTGAGCAAAAAACATAGTCTATAGGTTTCAAAAATTGTTAACGTAACACTACTGCATAACGAACAGTTTAAATCAATTGACTAACACAGCATTCTCATCGCTTAATTTGGACGCTAGATTGCTTGGTAATCTACCATCCTTGGGTTATACACATATGACCCCTATTCAGGAAAAGAGTCTGCCGCACATCCTTTCCGAAAGCGATATTATTGCGCAGGGAAAAACGGGCTCAGGAAAAACAGCGACCTTTGGTCTTGGGCTACTTAATAAACTTGATGTAAATGTTTTTCATGTGCAATCGCTAGTCCTTTGTCCCACACGGGAACTTGCAGATCAAGTTGCCAACGAACTTCGAAGACTTGCCCGTGCAATTCCAAACGTGAAGGTATTAACATTATGCGGTGGACTTCCATTTAGACCGCAGGCTGCATCTATAGCTAATGGTGTTCATATTATTATTGGGACACCTGGTCGCGTTGAGGATCATTTAAGAAAAGGCACATTACGGTTAAAGACTCTAAAAACAATTGTCTTAGATGAAGCTGATCGCATGATGGATATGGGATTTCAGGAAACTCTTGATGTGATTATTGAGCAACTTCCAAAAAAGCGGCAAACACTACTTTTCAGCGCTACTTTCCCAGAAAACATTCGGTCTATTTCTAAACGAGTCATGAATGACCCAATAAAAATTCATGTCGAGTCAACTCATGACAGCATTACTATCAAACAGTATTTTTATAAGGTTAATGATAATAACGAAGTAGACATACTGCGTTCGCTACTTCTGCAGAAAGGCTTTGAGTCAATTCTAATATTCTGTAACACAAAAACAGAAACACAGAGGGTTGCCAATCAACTAATTACTGCAGGATTTAGCGCCCTAGCATTGCATGGCGACTTTGATCAACGAAATCGAACCCAAACTCTTGTTCAGTTTTCTAATAGAAGCATTCAAATCCTAGTAGCTACCGATGTGGCGGCCCGGGGTATAGATATTGATTCTTTAGATGCGGTTATTAACTTTCATATCGCAAGCTCTTCAAACATACATTTACATCGCATCGGACGTACTGGTCGAGCTGGAAAGACTGGCATAGCGATTACACTATTTAGAGACAAAGATGCCTATAAAGTGGAATTAATAAAAGAGTCTCTCGAGCAAGTTATTACAGATGAAGCTCTTACTGTTCTGGTAGAACCAATACCCTCTCCACCCAAAGCAGCAATGAGAACCCTTTTAATATCTGGAGGAAAAAGACAAAAAATTCGGCCCGGAGATGTCCTGGGAGCATTAACAGGAAAAAATGGAATTAATGGATCTCAGGTTGGAAAAATCAACATTTTTAACGATCAAACTTTTGTAGCCATAGAACATAAAGTAACCATCTTTGCCAAAAAAAAACTCGCCGAAGGTAAAATTAAAGGTCGTAACTTTAGAATCCGGGTGGTTAAATAAACATACAAGGATCAGTAAAATAGACCTTAAGAAAATAAGACGTGCATGCTTTTATCAAAAAGCATATAGCCTATTAAATATCACGGAAATCTTTCGTAACTACCAATGAACAACAGTACAACCAATCGTCAGGTATGTTTAGCAAACCGTCCTAAAGGACTTCCTAAAGAAAATGACTGGGCCATCATAAATGGAACTATCCCAAAGATTGAGCAAGGCCAGGTACTAACTAAGATCAAATATATTTCAATTGATCCAGCAATGCGTGGTTGGCTAAATGATAGCCCATCTTATGTACCACCAGTTGGACTTGGTTCTGTAATGCGGGCCCTCACAGTTGGTGAAATCATAGAATCAAAAAATGACTCTTTTCACGTTGGAGATTGGGTTTCAGGACTCGATGGCGTTCAAAATTACGCTGTCTCTTATGGTTCAGAATACATCAAGGTCGATCTGTCTATAGCCCCTCCACAAACATATCTGGGAACTCTTGGCATCGCAGGGCTAACTGCATATTGCGGATTAATCAATGTTGGTAAACTTCAAACCAATGAGACTATTCTCGTTTCTGGTGCTGCTGGCTCTGTTGGTGCCCACGTTGGTCAAATAGCTAAGATTAAGGGAAACAAGGTTATTGGAATAGCAGGTGGCAGTAAAAAATGTGCCTACCTTATCGATAAACTAGGGTTTGATGCAGCTATTGATTATAAAAAAGGAGCCCTTTTAGAGAACATAAAACAAAATTGTCCTGATGGAATAGATTTGTTTTTTGATAATGTGGGAGGTATCACATTAGATGCTGGTCTCAGTGTTATTAATGTTGGCGCCCGAGTAATTATTTGCGGGGCAATTTCTCAATATAATCTATCTAAAGAAATTGAAGGGCCAAGTAACTATCTATTGTTATTACGGCGCCGGGCACGAATGGAGGGGTTTATTTATTTTGATTTCCGCACAGATTGGCCAAGTATGTTACGAGAGCTTGCCGAATGGCGGAGCGCTGGTAAAATTTATGGATTAGAAGACATTACCGAAGGCCAAGTTGATATTTTTCCATCAACTTTGCTACGACTTTTTAGCGGCGACAACTTCGGTAAACTGATAATTAAATTACCAGACTAATCAATCAAACGCACCTAATATAATTATCTCGCAAGCGGGTCTGGTCGCAACTGAAACTTAACAGCCTTACTGGTTACACCCTCACCACCCTCAGTATGCCAAGGTGCATGAATCGCGTAGTTTGCCCAAAGCCCTCTCCCTTTCCATCCAGTATTTGGGTCATCTATCCGACCATCAACACCACGTGTTGAAAATCCCATAGGGTAAGGCACACGTAATACGACAAACTCTCCATCGGGTTGTAGAACCAAAAGTGAATCAGATCCAGTTCCTGTAGCAATCGGCACATCCTTACCAAGACCTAACGTATCGAATTGATCTACCCAGTTGTAGTACAACATATCAGCACTGCCTGAATAGGTAACGTCCTTAAAATGAGGTCCTGGTGTCTCATGCAGCGTCCACCCTTCTACACAGTGCTGTCCTGTAGCTGTCGGCCCATTAAGCACTGGACACTTACGGCGATCAAAACTTGCAAAATGGCCACTACCCGCTAAAGCAGTCCATATAACTCCTTCACGATCAATATCAATCCCCCTCGGAGTAAAACCACTAATCGTTGAAGCTGGATTATTAAAGGGAGGTTCATAGACTTCTGCAAGACATGTGTTTGGAGGATTTTCCCCAGGACTAAGTCTTATTATCGCACCTGGTACGTTATAACCCTGCGCTACCCAAATCGATCCATCAACAGGACTTGGAATAATTCCATAACTACCTCCATCTATCCGTTTGTCCTTAGTTGGGTCAATTGGCTCATTTGGCTCAACATACGCATCTTGCTGACCATTAGCATTAGTATCTAGTATAAAAGGGCACCAGCCCTGTGCCTGTTGCTCATCGCCAGTTTCATCAAATAATCGCATATTTAACCAACCCAATACTGGGCTACCGGGATTACTTGCCCATACAGTATTGTCTTCATCTTCTGCTATCTGTAGATGGTGCGTACCAAAACAAGTATCAATCAATGAAAAACCCTCTGTTGACGGGTCATAAACAGAAAGATGTCGATTGCTTCGTTGTACGGGGAAAAGCTTAGCTGATGGATGATTGGAGCCCTCACGACAAAAATCTGGAGTCTCAGGCGCACGAATCGTGTGAGTAAGCCACACTCTCCCCATATGATCCATCATTGGATTATGCAAGCTGGCTTTACCAGACCATACAATCTCATCCCCATTATGAGCTGAGGGCTGAAACACAAACTGCGGGTTCATAAAGGGTGTATCTTCATCACGGACAGGAGCAGTAATTCGAGTCAAACTATTGTTCACTGGATCGAGGATATTTAGATCTGGCGTACTGAACTCCTGGACCCCATAGACAAGACCATTGGGGTTAAGCAATGGGTTCCGTTTATCGGTGGAGACTGTATCGTGCACAAAACCAACCGGATCAGCCCAATCCCACTGAGTAACTACAAGATTGCGCTCAATACCCTGCGGTCTAGGAGGCTCAGATGGAACCTCGCCTGCTACAATTCGATCGGTCCAATCTGCATACATTTCCAATGCTCGGCGACGACCAAATCTCGACATAGCTGCTGTCATACTTGCGCCAGCTTGACCTGATTGCACACGCCTGTCCCAAGCATCTACTGTGGAATCAAAATCACCTAGTTCTTGCGGGATCTCACGTGTAGCTTTATTACCTAGCTGGTGACAAACTGAGCAGCCTCCCCCCACTGCACCTGCTTTCATCTGACCAATCCAGTGAAGCTGACTTATCAGACCGGTCGCTATTCCATTGCCATTAGGACCTGTTCCAGGAAAATCACTCTTAGGTGGAATTTCAAGGAGTGAATACCAATAACTTGATGGATAGTATTGGGCTGCCTCCTGAGCAGTGGGAGCTTCCACTGCTGTCAAATTAACAATTTCACCAGGCTCTGCTTCTATCTTTGGAGAATCAATAAGTCCATAACCACGCACCCAAATGTCATAACTGGCTAAAGGTAGGTCTGGTATTAGGTAGTAGCCTGATTCATCTGTCACAACAATCTTACGAAAACCTGTTGGCAAATCCCTAGTCTCTGCAATCACCCATACACCCGCTTCAGCACCACCTTTACTAACAACCAATCCACCAATATCGTCTGCATCAATTGTGACAATACTAGAATCAATTTGAGCGATACTGTTCCTAGCCAATAAAATAGCGGCTATTACGATAACTGTTGCTACAGAAAAAAATCTCATCGTCAAAATATCCTTTAATTTAAGCTAATTCTGCCTAAACGCTCTTGAAACATCTTGAGCACAGTTATAGCTATAAAGCTGCAATTCAG
The DNA here is from genome assembly GCA_002434915.1 of Proteobacteria bacterium UBA6522. Taxonomy (GTDB): domain Bacteria; phylum Pseudomonadota; class Gammaproteobacteria; order Steroidobacterales; family Rariloculaceae; genus UBA6522. The sequence continues at coordinate 2,962 of DJLG01000067.1, read as the reverse complement.
GGGCATAAATCAATTCAATAGTGCCACTTAGTGGCTCAGCTAGATACTCCTCATCTTCCAAAAGGATTCTATGACACGTTCACACCAGGCATAATCCCCCTCCCCAACAAGGAACCACTCAATGACAACTGTCACACAATCAATTTCTAATTTCGTCATAACTACAGATTACAACGATTTGCCAGACTGGTGTATCCATGAAGCTAAACGCACTTTGCTAAATATGTTAGCAATATCTCTATCAGCGTCTGAGGCACATGGGGCAAAAATACTTATCGAATGGGCAGGACATGAAGAAGCTTTGGAAAAATCTGCCATTATCGGCACTGGTCTAAGAACATCTCCTAGCAATGCTGCCCTTGTAAATGGCTTTCTCTGTCATCTACAGGACTACGATGACACACACTTTCCAACAATCCTGCATCCAACAGCACCAGTTTGGCCAGCTGTTCTAGCACTTTCTGAGAATCTCGGCACTAGTGGTCGCGATACCCTTTGTGCCTTCATACTAGGGGCAGAGGTTGCCTGTCGACTTGCAATCTCTGTGCATCCTTGGCACTACGATCAAGGATGGCATATTACTGGTACGACAGGTGTGTTTGGAGCAGCGGCTGGTGCCGGAAAACTCATAGGATTAGATAATTCACAGCTTACCAATGCTTTAGGTGTCGCCGGAACCCTTTCTGCAGGAGTACGCGAAGTATTTGGTACCCATGGTAAGCCTCTGCACGCAGGCCATGCTGCTGAGAATGGATTACGAGCAGCGAAATGGGCACAAGTAGGATTTACAGGCGGTAATGACATTATTGGCGGAAGACGTGGCTTTTGGGCTGTTGCCTCACGTGATGGACATTCGGAAGAAGCACTAGTCGGCGATTTCGGGAAACGTTGGGAATTAAAGATGAATGGATTAAAGCCTTTCGCTAACGGAATCGTTTCTCACCCAATACAGCAAGCCGTCATTGAACTCCGCAATGAGTTTTCACTAAAAGCTGAACAGGTTGATTCAATTAAAGCAAGAGTCCATCCCCTTGTGCTTGAACTCATGAACAGAGCAAACCCTCAAGTTGGCTTAGAAGGAAAATTTTCATTTCAACATTGTGCTGCCGCAGCTCTTATAGATGGAGCTGGCCATGACGCACAGTTTTCTGATGAAAAAGTTAATGACCCAATAATTAGTATGGTTAGATCAAAAGTTTCAGCGTCTGTTGATAATGCTGTTGCTGAGGATGAAGTGTATCTAAGCATTAATCTTCTGGATGGACGAAAACTAGAAAAACATATAAAGCATGCAACAGGTTCACCCACCAACCCAATGACTGATGAAGCATTAAATGAAAAATATCATACGCTCGCAAGCGACGTGCTTCCACAAAGTCAAGTAGCAGAATTAGCGTCTGCAGTTTGGGGTCTTGATCACTCATCAGATGTATCAGACATTAGTCGCCTGATGCAAAGAACTTAAAGATTCGCACATTATGGTATAGGCATACTTCTATACCAGGGCATATGAGCCTGGAAACAGTGGTTCAATATTGAACCAACTGTCTCATTAGAATTAAGAAAAACAATGGAATCTAGTCTAACTTACAGGCTCAAACTTCGTTCGCGTCAAGCATACCTAACTTAATGTTAAGCTATACGTATTAAAATAAAGTGTTATCGCATCATTCACCGATTCAGAACTAGTTACATAGTGGGTGTTCATATGAGCTTCTTAAACTTAAAACAATCCAAAGCTATACTTTTAATAGCATGTTTTTTTTACTTAACAGCAGCTAATCCGCAATACATTGGTCGCATGGTATTACCACAAAATGATTTCACGTGGAGTTGGGGCGACGAAAACTTGGCTCGCGCCGGAAACAGACAACTCTCTATGGTTGGGAGTGAATCAGGCTTCCGGTGTGAATTAAATGCGAGGATGCGACTGACAAGTCGCCTATCAAGACAAGATATAAGAACGCTTGAAAATAGCATACGAGATAATGTGTTTTTCGTACAAGCCGTAGCTAATTCTATGTATTACCTTGAGATACAGCGTGACCTAGGCTATGCAACTCTAGACTGTATTCGGCCTCAAGTAGACAGAGATGCCGATGAAGAAGCACGAGCAGAAAGAGAAGTTAAAGCTAGAGAAAGAGCGGCAAGGGAGCGAGAACGTAGAAGAGCCCGTCGTGAGCGTTAAAGCAATCTAGATTAAATTTTTTTATAACTAATATTTAAACAATAACAAACAAATACTTACATCATTTTAATAGAATTATTCTCATCCAAAATAAACTACGCTTTTAGTTCTGCCAAGCGTACAATTAATATTATGAATGGTACGAATAGTCGGCGACAGCTACAGACAATAACTGTACTGGTAAGCATGTTAAGTGGTTGTTCAACATCTATTTGGGTGGAAGCCGATTTTCCCCAGCCCTTAGTTGAACAGTTACCGGTTAGTATGGGTTTAATACTAGATGATGACCTGCTTGATTATGTTCACTACGAGGAACTACCAAGACAAGCGGCTTATACGATCCAAATCGGTGAAGCTAATGAGCTGATGTTAGTTCAATTATTTGAATCCATGTTTACGGATCTTACAGAATATAATGAATTTCCTTTAATCCAACCTGATAGCGTTGAGATTGATGGGGTTCTATGGCCTGAACTAGAACGATTTGAATTTGATGTCCCTATTGGTCAAAGAGATGAGTTTGTAGAGGTCTGGATTCAATACCTTGTTAAACTTTATGAAACGGATGGTCAACTAGTAACTGAATGGCCTGTTAGCGGTTACGGTAAAGCCGAGATGATCGATAGAGAAGTTGCCCTAAATAGAGCTATTGTAGTAGCCATGCGTGAAGTTGGAGCCACTATATCAACAAAATTTACTGACCAGCCTGAACTACAGGACTGGTTGCAAGAGAGAGGAAATGAAGCAGCGCTATAAAGAAAAGCGCCATTCAAT
>DJLG01000009.1:9748-13825 GCA_002434915.1 Proteobacteria bacterium UBA6522 | reverse complement strand
TGGACCTAATGAGCAAGGTAGGCCGGATGACGTCCCCCCTCTGGGGCGCTAAAAATTTCACTCAGAAATAGATTGGTCATCCATGTCGGTAAAATCAAAATCAAGAAATGTAGTTCCGCCATCTTCCGTTTCTATAACAATATTATTTTGACTATGACAGTTCCACCAGTACTCTAAACGTAGAGGCGAACCTTCCTCCTGGTGTATTTGCTTAAAGATTTGTCGCGTGTACCACGGAGTCTCAAGTGCTTCGGAATCATAAATCCAGACATCAGCCTGTATTGTTTGATCATCAGTTTTTTTCCAAATTTCAACACTTTCCAAGGCAGTGCTTAAATATGGCATAAGCCTTCCGGTCCAGCCGCCTTTTGTATACATCGTGTGCGTAATAAGCGTTTGACCATCCCAAAACCCGATTGAGTCGCCATGCTCGGTCTCATAGGCCCAATCCTCTGGCGTATGGCCTCGACCATCTGTATAGATGCGGCGCACTTCGTTTCGAGCCTGACCTAAATGCCATGTCTGGTGAGGGGTGACCGCAAACTCATGAGGTCGTCCATTTTTAAGCATTCCTGGATAACCTCTGGCCTGACCGCAACCTGAATGAGGGTCCCAAACCTGCCCTTGTTCAGCTGACACAAGTATTTCGTTGAACATCGAAGCATATTCACCTTTTAGGTTAGCAGTAGTTTTTGAATCAACTTGATCCGAGTCGAACCAACGGGGAGCGCCACCTGGTCGTTCCCACAAACCACTCCAGTCAGGAACTTCATCGGGAGATAAGGTCGTATCCTCAGAGTCGACTTCAAGCGCTTTATAAAACTCCCAGGCTGACTCGTACTTTAGGCCTCTTTCGATCATTCGTTGTTTTATTTGTGGCCAATTTTCATCTTCCACTGCTGCTTGAGATAAACCAAGTGTTGGTGTCATCAATAAAAATATTAAAAAATTTGAAAGATTAGTTCTGTTCATAAAAAAGTTATGTGACTTTATTTGACGGTGCTCATTTGTGAATTTAATGCGTTTGATCAATCTGTATTGTATACGCACATTGAAAATAATTTGACTATTATCATTAATTGCCAGTAACTTTTTAAATATTAGTTTAGGAGTATTTTGTTGCGCCAATTATTCTTTGTCAGGTTACATTATATTTATTTTATTCTTTTTCCAATTTTAGCTCTTGGTCAAGCGCCCGAGTATATTTTATATAACGGTAAGGTCTTGACCGTTGATGAACAATTCTCCATCACTAGTGCTATTGCCATTAGTGGAGAAAGAATTTTGGCTACCGGCAATGATTCCTCTATTCGCGATTTGGCAGATACTAAAACCGAGGAGATAAACTTGGAAGGTAAAACAGTAATTCCGGGTTTTATTGATAACCATATCCACTACCTTCGTGGAACTAATTTTGCAGCATATGAGACGCGCATTCATGGGGTGATTTCTCGTGATGAAGTCTTAGCGAGAATTACCGCACGCGCTGAAGATCTCGATCCGGGAAAATGGGTGTTTATTATTGGTGGTTGGACTGAGCAGCAGTTTGCTGACAAGCCTGGCGGTTTTACACGTGCGGAACTTGATGCTGCAGCCCCAAATAATCCTGTTTTTATACAAAGAAACTATACGATCTTTTACATGAATTCATTGGCAGAGAATATCTTAGGGCCTCAATTAGGAAATTTTTATACCGGTGATTCGGTTATCAGGACAAATTATCGTGAGGGAAGGACTGTGATGTATGCAGCTCTTGAATATTTTCCATTTGCTGGAACCCTTAAAGAGCGAATGGTAGAAGTAAAAGCGTTTAATTCATATCTAAATAGCATGGGTGTGACGACTGTTTATGACGTGGGTTACTTAGATGGATCATATGATCCGGTTACAGCATTGTATGAGAAGGGTGAATTAGATCTACGTGTTTTTCATGCATTACGTTATTGGGCTGATTCTCCAAGGACAGCTATTGCTGCAGCAGAGTTGCTCGATCGAGAAGAGCCATTTCAGCGAGATGATAGTTATGGTATGCATGGTATTGGAGAGCATGTGTATGGTTTGTTGCATGACATGGTAGGTGAGAGGACATCTGAGCCTTTTTCACAAGATATTTATGATGCTTTTTCTTTGATTGCTCTCTCTGCTGCAAAAAACGGTTGGCAAGTGAATGAACATGCAATGCAAGACCTCACAGCTTCAAGAATGATTACTATTTCAGAGGAAATCAGTGATACATACCCAATGCATGATCTTCGTTGGACGCTTGGTCATGTTGATTTGATAAGTGAGGAAAGCTTGGAGCGTGCTAAGCGCTTAGGTTGGCATATCACTATTGCAAATCACACTGTTAAGCCAAGGATGGAGGGTATTGCATCTCCCCCGATACGTATGATCCAAGATAGCGGTATTTTATGGGGTATGGGATCGGATGGCACGATCGTAGCTACCTACAACCCATTTCACACAATCTGGGAATACACAGCAGGAAAGATTTTTCCGAATATTGTGAAATATGAAAATAATGAAGTCATTACCCGTGAAGAAGCATTAATTGCTCATACTCGGTCAAATGCTTACCTCATGTTTATGGAAGACAGTCTCGGTACGTTAGAAGCTGGAAAATATGCAGATCTCGTTGTGTTAGATAGAGATTATTTGGAAATACCAGTTGATGATGTTCGTAATATAGAGACCGTGATGACGATGGTAAGTGGCGAGATTGTTTATCATGCGGCTAAGCAGTGACTCTTCTTTCAGTTGGAGACAGTGACGCTAATCATCGTGTCACCCTGTTCGATAGCATCAACAACATCTTCTCCGGCTATGACTTTTCCGAAAACGGTATGCTTGCCATCTAGATGTGGTGTGGGTAAGTGTGTAATGAAAAATTGACTACCGTTGGTGTTTGGGCCTGCATTAGCCATAGAGATGACGCATCTTTCATGTCTTAACGGGTTGTTTTCGCATTCATCAGCAAACCGATACCCAGGTCCCCCGCTTCCTAAACCGGTCGGATCGCCACCCTGAATCATAAAGTTTGGTATAACACGGTGAAATAATATGCCGTCATAGTAACTTTGACCTGCTAGGTACAAAAAGTTATTCACTGTTTGCGGTGCATGCTGTGGATATAACTCAAGTTCAATGGTGCCGCGATTAGTTAGAATCGAAACGGAGTAGTTTTTTGTTTCGTCGATTTGCATTTTTGGCGGCGAATCCCATTGTTTAATAGACATTAGATGGCTCCTAGATTTTTAATTGGTTATCGGGATGTTCTCCATATCCGTTAATGAAGTTTAACTCAAACGACTTTGATTTATTATGAGGGTTCGTTTGCTCTTGATGTGATATTAGATAGAGATGAATTTTCTTGATTTTAAATATAAAAATAATATTAAGAATATTTCATAAAATACTGAAAAATATAATTATTAAGGTCTATTATTATAGGGGCTTTTCCCACGCTAAGTGAAGATTAAGTTTATATTTATTCGCAATAAATACTCAGTTTGGTAAGACAGCTATCGCTTCAACCTCTAGAATAAAACGTGGATCGGTCGCCAATCTAACAATTTCCACTGTAGTGCTCGCCGGACGATGACTAGGGCCCCAGTATCGATTCATTACACGATTAATTGCGTCTTGGTTTTCACCAACGTTACGAACGAATCTGGTTACCCGGACTATATCAGTAAGTTGTCCACCGGCAGCCTCAACCGCCGCCTTAACGCTTTCCATGACACGAATAGTTTGAGCCTCGGGACTGAAGTCAAGATGATCGAACTCCGACGGTATATGAGGGTGGCTGTGAGGGCTTGGAGCACCGACCGTACCAGACAGAAATACTATATTGCCTGAACGAACTTGAATCGCAGATGTAAAGGGCATATTTGCACCTGCGGAAGGCTCGGTACCCGGCAAATGAATGTATTCAAAGGGCTGGTCTGTTCCACTGCATCCGGTTAGCATCGCAGCTAGCATGATAAAAACTACTGCTCGCATGTGATGACTTTTATATAAATCAACCAAATACATTGTGAACACTCCTTTCCAAATATGGTGGAGGCGGCGGGAATT
>DJLG01000009.1:0-9436 GCA_002434915.1 Proteobacteria bacterium UBA6522 | reverse complement strand
GGCGGGAATTGAACCCGCGTCCGCAAGTGATCCGCTTTAAGCTCTACATGCTTATTCCGTCTTTAATCTTGCTGAAAGCTACCCGACGGGCAGGGAAAACTCACAGCCAGTCTAGTTAAGTTTTAGCGTTCAGGCCCTAGACAGTCCATTCCGCGATCTTGTGTGGATGACTCCTGGAACCGGACGCACAAGCACGTGCCGGGCAGAAGGCTTTAGTCTGTTTTTTAAGCAGCTAGAGCGTAGTTGTCTTCATTGGCAACTATATGGTTTGCAGTTGGTTTTACGAGGTGATCTGCCCCTCGGCATGCACCTAAAGATTCACGACCCACGTCGAAGCCGATCGCCCCCTAGGCAATTATTTTAGTCGTATTAAATGATATTTCAAAGTTATGAGATGCATTCTATTAAGTATTGTCGTTATTAGGCCTGTGAAACTATGCTAGATTTGGTTTGAGTTTTTATTCTTGCCTTATCTATTTATTGCTTTAAGCGCTCGGGCCTTATCACGTTCCCAGTCTTGTTTTTTCTTTTCTGAGCGTTTGTCGTATTGCTTTTTACCTTTGGCAAGACCAATGGAAAGCTTTGCTCTACCATGGTTCCAATAGAGTTCTAGAGGAACGAGTGTGTACCCCTTACGATCTACTAGACCAGACAGTCGGTCTATCTCTTTTCGATGCAGTAGTAATTTTCTAGTTCGTGCTGGGTCTGTATCAATATGGGTAGATGCGGAGGCTAAAGGTGTAAGGTAGGCACCTAGTATCCAGATCTCGGCTTTTCGGACGACAACATAACTTTCCGTTAGTTGTGCTTTACCAGCTCTAAGGCTTTTAACTTCCCAGCCTTCAAGTGATATTCCTGCCTCGATCTTTTCCTCAATAAAGAAATCAAATCGCGCTTTTTTATTAAGAGCGATTGATGTTGAGGGTTTTTTTGCTACCTTTCTAGCCATGATCCTCTAATGATCCTAGAATCTACACCAAAATACACGTCAGAGAGGTGTTAGGAGTGGTTTCATCTGGAGCGCAACGTCGTTCTCTTCATGGTCAATGGTCTTCTCGTCTTACTTTTATTTTGGCTTTATCAGGTTCTGCTGTCGGATTAGGCAATATATGGAAGTTTCCTTATATTGCTGGTGTAAATGGTGGGGGAGCATTTGTTCTAGTTTACTTGATATGCGTGTTTGGCATTGGCTTACCAATCATGATATCTGAAATTCTGATTGGGAGGCGCGGACGGAGGAATCCCGTTAGTACCATGTCCTTCCTAGGAGAAGAAGAAACTGGGAATAAACATTGGCGTATCGTTGGGCTTCTCGGAGTTGTGGCAAGTTTTCTCATTCTTTCCTATTACAGTGTAGTAGCCGGATGGGCATTGGCGTATGTTTTTGAAGCTGGATCTGGAACTCTAGTTGGAATAGACGCGGAGGGCGCATCTCATAAATTTGATGGGCTAACAGGTAACTGGTTTATTTCCGGGCTTTGGCATAGCCTTTTTATCATATTGACTGTTTTTGTGGTTGCGAGAGGTGTAGAGCATGGCCTGGAAAAGGCCGTTCGTATATTAATGCCTGCTTTGGTTTTTCTTCTTTTTATCTTATTGGGATACAGCATGATTGAGGGGAATTTTTCTGAGGCTTTGATTTTTTTATTTGCACCTAAATTTTCGGATTTAAGTTCAGAAGGAATTCTTTCTGCTTTAGGACATGCTTTTTTTACCCTAAGCATTGGTATGGGAGCTGTGATGGCTTACGGTGCATATTTGTCTAGTGAAGCTTCTATTATTAAAACTTCTATAGCAGTTGTGATGATGGATACAGCTATTGCTATTCTTGCGGGACTTGTAATATTCCCTATAGTTTTTGCGCATGGATTAGACCCAGCTGAAGGACCTGGGCTTATCTTTCAAACAATTCCAATTGCATTTGGACAGTTGCCAGGTGGAAGGATAATAGCAACAGTATTTTTTTTGTTGCTTACATTTGCAGCATGGACTTCCGGAATTGCATTAATGGAATCTCCTGTGGCTTGGCTTATGGAAACGACAGGGTTAGAACGCAGAAAAACAGCTATTTTTGTTGGAATAGCAATCTGGATGCTAGGTTTGCTGAGTGTTCTTTCTTTTAATGAGCTCAGTGATTTTGAATTATTATGGGGAACATTTTTTGATAGTTTTGATTATTTGACTGCAAATATTATGTTGCCTCTTGGTGGGTTTGCTATTGCAATTTTTTCGGGTTGGTTTATGTCCGCTAATTCAACTTCAGATGAAATTGATGCTTCTGTAGATGGCGTCTATCACATGTGGCGTATTTCAGCCCGTTTTATTGCTCCAGTTGCCGTGTTGCTTATTTTTCTCAATGCCATAGGGATTGTGTGATCTAGTGCACACTGTTCAGCGAAGTGAGCATGTGGCGTATGAGCCTGACCAGATGTTTGATCTGGTCAATGATATTGCGTCATATCCAGAGTTTCTTCATTGGTGTCAAGGTTCGCATGTTGAAAGAGAAACTGAAATGGAAATTGTAGCTATGTTAGATGTTGGGCTTGGAGGCTTACGGAAACGTTTTACAACATGTAATGCATTAAAAAGACCTCATCAGATTGATATTGACTTGGTCGATGGGCCTTTCAAAAGTCTAAGCGGTGGGTGGCGGTTTTTGAAACAGAACGAACCTGGGTGTTTAGTTAAAATTGAATTAGCTTTTGATGTTTCAAGAACCCCTTTAGATAAGATGTTTGGTATGTTATTTGAAGAAATTGTTCGTTCCCAGGTTGAGGCATTCATCAAAAGGGCTAACCAACTTTATGGTTGATGTTGATATGGTTTCGGTGGTTTACGCAACCCCCAGTAACCAATGGATTGTTAATGTTCCATTTTCAGAAAATATGACCGCTCTTGATGCTGTGAAGTTATCAAAACTATCTAGTAAGCATTCAGAAATCGAATATCATTCTTTGGTTCTTGGTCTTTTTGGAAAAGAAATAACACATGATTATGTATTGCAATTGGGAGATAGAATTGAAATTTGTAGGCCATTAATTAGTGACCCTCGGGAAATGCGCCGACAATTTATTGCTTTAGGTAAAGTTATGGGCCAACAAGATAATGATCTTAAAAAGAGCTAGTCACAACTTGATTGTGTTAAGAGTGTTGATAAGCTTTATGAGGTAGGAGTAAGAATTGCATCCCGTTCTATTCGCGTTACCTCATCATTCTGAAAAAAGACAATAAACCAACGTCTATCTACATTAGGGGAACGACCACTTTGGAAGTAGTAAGTATAATCCCATCGGTCATGATGAAAACTGTCGGATACCATTGGTGTTCCAAGAAGGAAACGGACTTGATTTCTAGTCATTCCAATGGCGACTTGTTCTATGTTTGATTCGTCAAGTAGATTGCCTTGTTGTATATCCATTCTATAAACGCAACTTGTAGAGCAAACGATAGCGGTTATAAGGACGACTGTTTTGAGCATGTTTCTTAAACGACGATGTGTCACTATAGAGTACACCTTTGTTCTGGGTCATAATGACTCATACCATAATAACAACCTAACGATTAAAACGGTATAAAAGTGGAAAGAGAAGAACTCGAAAAAGTTGGTTTGAAAGTTACCTCGCCTCGTCTCAAGGTTTTGTCGGTCATGGAGACTAGTGAAGAGAGGCATTTGAGTGCTGAAGCAATCTATAGAGCACTTTTAGAAAGTGGTGAGGAGTTTGGGTTAGCTACGGTTTACCGCGTACTTACTCAGTTTGAACATGCTGGACTGATAACCCGACATAACTTTGACGGCGGAGGAACGTCAGTATTTGAATTGGCTGACCGTACTCACCATGATCATATGGTGTGCTTAGAGACTGGAGATGTTATTGAGTTTGTAGAAGATAGAATTGAGCAGTTACAGGCGGAGATAGCCGAAAAACATGGCTATGAAATCGAAGACCATAGTTTGGTTCTTTACGTCAGGCCTAAAAAACCGTAGCTGAGTATCATCATATAAAAAAATAGTACGATCGTGCTGGCTCGAAGTTCATGTCTTAATGGCTCCCTCGTTGAATCATTTCCTCGGCGTGTGCTCTAGTTGTATCAGTTATTTCAACCCCTCCTAGCATTCTAGACAATTCGTCTACACGTTCTTTTGATTCCAATATGCGAACGTTCGTTCGGGTAGTTTTGCCATCTGTAAGCTTATGTATATAAAAGTGATTAAGGCCTTGACTTGCTACTTGAGGTAAATGTGTAACACATAGAACTTGTCGTTTATTTGCTATATCCGAAAGTCTGCGTCCGACAATTTCTGCTACACCTCCACCAATTCCTGCATCAACTTCATCAAAGACAAGTGTAGAAACTCCAAGAGTACCTGCGCTCACTACTTCTAATGCTAGGCTGATTCTTGATAGCTCTCCACCCGAGGCAACCTTAGAAAGTGGTCCAAAGTTTTGCCCAGGGTTTAGGACTACTTGAAATTCAACCGAATCTAATCCAGTGGCATCTGCTTGTTCAATGGTTTTCTCTTTAACAACTGCACGGAATCGACCATGCGGTAAACCAAGCTCAACAATTTGACTGGTTACCGCTTTACTGAGAGACGAAGCATTGTCTGTTCTGATTTTGGTAAGTTGTGTTGCAGTCTGTATATATAGATCTTTAGCTTGTTCAACACTTTTTGATAGCGTTTGAAGTGAATCAGATGCATTTTTGAGTTTTTCGATTTTATTTTTTAGATGGTCAAGTAAATTGAATAGGTTTTTACTTTCTATTTTATTTCGCGTTGCAAGTTCACGCGCTTTTGAGAGTCTTGTTTCAATCCACTCGAGCCTATGAGGGTCTGGTTCTAAATCATCTCGGTAGCGTAGAAGTTCTATAGCAGTATCGCGGATCTGTATTTCTATCTGGTTTAGTTGTTCTAAAGGTTCTGATAAAGAAAAGTCTAATTCTGAAAGGCTATCTAAAGAACGATGAGCAGCAGATATTAACTGATGAGCAGATGCCTCATCGCGTTCATAAATATCTTCTAAGATTTTGTTTAAAGAGTTAGATAATCTGTCTACATGCGCTAAGCGATTACGTTCTGTTTCAAGTGATTCAACTTCACCTTCTTTTAAGCTAAGTGTTTCAAGTTCTTCTATTTGAAAGTTCAATAACTCGAGTTTGAGTTGACGGTCACCTTTATTTTTATTTTCGACATTAAGTTCTGCATTTAGACTTTGCCAACTGCTAAAATTTTTTGCGACTTCTTTCGCTAACAAGTTTGTATTGCCATGATCATCGAGAATTTCTTTTTGCGCAGTCCCTTGAAGCAAGGCTTGATGTGCAGTCTGACCATGAATATTTACTAAAAGCGTGCCTAGTGTTCTTAAGTCTTGCCTAGTAGCTGGCGTATTATTTATAAATGCTCGTGAACGACCTTCTGAGTAAATAACTCTTCTTAGCAGACAAGTTTCATCATTATCTAACCCATGATCAATGAGCCAGAGCATAGCAGGATGGTCAATTGAGAATTCAAATATAACGCTAATTTCTGCTCGTTCAGCGCCAGGGCGTACGGTACTTGCATCTGCTCGATTGCCAAGCGCCAAGCCTAAGGCATCTACCAGAATTGATTTACCTGCACCTGTCTCACCAGTCATCACACTTAGGCCTGACTGAAGATTAACCTCGACTTCGTCAATTACCGCATAGTTTTTGACTTTTATCAGTCTGAGCATTAATCGTCTGGACCGGAATCAGGCTTTTTCTGAGTACGATTATTCTGTCCCCAAGATAATTTGGAACGGAGCAGTTCATAGTAACTATGCCCGCGAGGATGCAATAACTTTACGTTTTTCTTCGAGATGTTAATAGTCAGTGATTCTTCTTTTCCTATCTCGCCAAGGTCCTCTCCATCACAAGCTACATTTGCTGATTGGCTTTCTAATCGAGGTTCAATTCTCACAACTATTTGACTTGATGACCTTACAACTAAGGGTCTGTCTGAAAGGGTATGAGGAGCTATAGGAACAATAACAAGGGCGTCGACATCTGGTTGAATAATGGGTCCTCCGCATGATAAAGCGTAGGCAGTTGATCCAGTTGGTGTTGCAATAATTAATCCATCTCCACCATGTGTGTTTACATATTCACCATCCACATATGTGCAAAAATCTTGCATATGACCGGCATGGACTGTTTTTAGGGCAACATCATTTAGCGCAAGCATAGGCCCTATCGTTTTGTTTGCATTTGTGATTTTTGCTTCGAGCATAAATCGCACTTCGGTGACATAGTCGCCAGAGAGAACAGCCCCTATCGTTTCAGCCATTAACTCTGGTGAAACATCGGTAAGGAACCCTAATCTTCCACGGTTAACACCTAAAAGAGGTACGGAGTACATTGCTGCACGTCTCGCAGCATGTAGCATGGTTCCATCTCCACCAACAGCAATAATAAGATCAGCCTCAGCGCCTAACTGATCTGCAGGTAAGCAAGAGGTTCCTCGAAATCCCATAGGAATGTTTTCCTGGTCAGGAATCAAAACAGCCAGTCCAAGAGCCTCTAACTGAGAAAGTATTTCCAGTGCTGGCTCTACAACCTCTTTTTCTCCAAGGTTTCCCCAGAGACCAATTTTTTTGAACCTAGTAGTCATATGTCTTAGATTAGGAACAATTATAGGTATATTGTACTGAAGTAGCGTCTGCTACGCTTAAAACAAATATAAAGCGATAAGAAGTGTATATTATTGACAGCAGAGCCAGCCGGTTGCTAGCGTCTTTTATAAGATTCTTTGGTGTCTAATTTAATACTGATTTACTAATGTTATGGGTAAGTTAACAGAGCTTCCAAATGAGCGTGCTCAACATCTCCTGAGAGCGTTGGTGAACCGTTATATACAAGATGGGCAACCCGTTGGATCACGGACACTTTCTCAACATTCCGGATTAGATGTTAGTCCTGCAACCATCAGAAATATCATGTCCGATCTTGAGGAACTTGGTTTTGTTACTGCACCCCATACCTCTGCGGGCCGTATCCCCACAATAAAGGGCTACCGATTCTTTGTAGATACATTGGTGAAGCTCTGTCCGCCAAAAGATGAGGAGTTGGTTCAGTTTGAGGATGTTTTGAGAGAAAGTGACCCTCAGTCATTAGCACTATCAACGTCAAATTTGCTTTCTGCAGTGACTAAACTAGCAGGTGTGGTAACTCTTCCACGCCGGTCTTATGTTGCTTTACGTCAGATAGAGTTCCTGCCTCTTTCAGAGCGTCGTGTTCTTGCGATCCTCGTTCTGAATGACAGAGATGTACAGAATAAAATTTTGCATATTGATCGAGATTTTTCAGAAGAGGATCTGCGTCGTGCTGGTAATTATCTTACAGAACAATTCAGAGGGTGTGAGATTAATGAGGTAAGAGATAGGTTGCTGAGGGAGCTGCATGAAACTCGAGAGAGTATGAATGCTCTTATGGTTGATGCTCTAGAGATTGCTGAACAAGCTTTTCCCTCTGAAGCGCAGGAAGGTGAGTTTGTTGTTGCTGGAGAGACGAATCTGATGGGGTTGGAAGGCTTGGGCGATATGGGGACCTTAAAGCGACTTTTTGAGGCTTTTGTTGGCCAGCAGGATCTTCTTCACCTACTCGATCAGACCTTAAATGCACACGGAGTTCAAATATACATCGGTAAAGAGTCAGGATACCAACTCCTAGATGAGTGCAGCATCGTAGCCGCACCTTATGTTACAGAAGACGATACTATGGGCGTGCTTGGAGTCATAGGCCCTACGCGTATGGCTTATGAGCGCGTTATACCGATTGTGGATATCACAGCCAAGCTTCTTAGTAGCGCCTTGAAGAATAAAAACTAGGCCGCATATTCCATCAAGATATCAGATCTTAGTCTGATAGGTGCTATGAAGCTGTGCTTATAAAGAGGGAATATTGGATGACTCAGAATTCTAGTGATGATGCTCAGAAAGATTCTTTAGATGAGTCTGTTATTACAGGTAACTTTCAAAGTGGTAGTGAGTCAAATGAAGATGTTGTCCAGGAAAAAAATGATTCTGAGATGCCAGAAGAGATTGATGAGATAGAACTTTGTCGTAGGCAAGCAGCTGAGAGTCATGATAAATATGTTCGCATTTCAGCAGAATTAGAGAATTATAGAAAACGTGCAGGTCGTGATGTTGAAAATGCTCGTCTCTACGGAGCTGAACGGCTTGTGCAGGCTCTTTTACCTGTCAGGGATAGTTTAGAGGCTGCGGTTTCTGTTGAACAAGTTGATGTGGAAGTGCTTTTGGAGGGTAAGAAGGCCACACTAAGACTATTAGATTCTGCATTTGAACAGTTTGATATTAAAGAGTTAGATCCAGAAGCAGAGCCCTTTGATCCTAGTAAGCATGAAGCAATCACCCTAGCATCTTCTAATACTGTAGAACCTGATACCGTTATAACGGTGGTCCAGAAGGGGTATGTTATGCATGAAAGGCTTCTGCGCCCAGCTCGGGTAATCGTGTCTAAAGAGCCTGATGATGACTTAACTTGAGTCTAAGCAGACGAGAGCATTATTGATACCCTTGAATTGGGTTAAAAATCCCCCATTTACATCCTAGTAATTAATTGAAGTTATCGGGAGAGCTATAGCCATGGGACGTGTGATTGGTATAGATTTAGGCACAACCAATTCTTGTGTTGCTGTTATGGATGGTGACCAGACTCGAGTCATCGAAAATAGTGAGGGAGATCGTACAACACCCTCTGTTGTAGCTTTTGGTAAAGATGATGAGGTCCTTGTGGGTCAAACTGCAAAACGTCAAGCGGTTACCAACCCTACTAATACTATATTTGCTATTAAACGTCTGATTGGTCGACGTTATGAAGACGATGTCGTTCAGAAAGATGTTGGAATGGTGCCTTACGGTATTGTGAAGGCAGACAATGGTGATGCATGGGTTTCTGCGAATGAAAAGAGCATGTCTCCACCAGAGATTTCTGCACGTGTGCTGGGCAAAATGAAACAGACGGCTGAGGATTATCTTGGTGAGCCAGTGACTGAAGCAGTGATTACTGTGCCTGCATATTTTAATGATTCGCAGCGCCAGGCAACCAAGGATGCAGGTCGTATCGCTGGATTAGATGTAAAGCGAATTATAAATGAACCGACTGCAGCAGCACTGGCCTATGGGCTAGATAAAAAACGTGGTGACAGAAGGATTTCAGTTTATGACCTTGGTGGTGGAACTTTTGATGTCTCGATTATTGAGATTGCGGAAGTTGATGGAGAGCATCAGTTTGAAGTGCTTGCTACAAATGGTGATACCTTCCTAGGGGGCGAGGATTTTGATAAAAGGATTATTGATTATCTGTCTACGGAGTTTGAGAGAGAAAGTGGGATTGATATTCGTAAAGATCCGATGGCTATGCAGCGACTTAAGGAAGCTGCTGAGAAAGCAAAAAT
>DJLG01000034.1 GCA_002434915.1 Proteobacteria bacterium UBA6522 | reverse complement strand
TCTAGTATATTTGTTCATGGTTTTCTTACAGTTGACGGCCAAAAAATGTCTAAATCCCGAGGCACTTTTATCATGGCCTCAACCTATTACAAGCATTTAGACCCAGACTACCTACGTTACTATTTAGCAGCAAAACTTAGTTCTAATATAGATGATATTGACTTAAATTTTGATGATTTCATTGCACGTGTAAACTCCGACTTAGTCGGTAAGTTAGTTAATATTGGAAGTCGCTGTTCTGGTTTCATACATAGCTTGGGCAATGGCAAACTCTCTAAAACTCTTCCGAATGAACAATTATTTAATCATTTTATCACTACCGGAAAATCCATCGCTGCAGACTATGAAGCCAGAGATTACTCAAAAGCAATTAGACAAGTCATGGGGCTTGCAGATCTTGCCAATCAATTTATAGACGAAAAAAAACCATGGGTTATGGCAAAAGATGTGTCTCAAGCAGATCAAGTAGTGAGTGTTTGCACACTAGGAATAAATCTATTTCGAATACTCATTATATATCTCAAGCCTATTACACCGGCTTTAGCTGAGCGAGCAGAAACATTTCTCAAAATAGACCCAGCAAACTGGTCAGATGCTAACCAACCATTGTTAGAACACTCAATAAACAAGTTCAAAAGCTTGTTGGAACGTGCAGATCCGGAGAAGATACAAGCTATGATTGAAGAAACACGCAGCAATATTCCTGAAAATGAACCCACTAAAAAGACACAAACCGATGAGATAGATATCGATCAGTTCTCTCAAGTTGATCTACGGGTTGCTGAAATATTAGAAGCAAAAATCGTTGATGGTGCTGATAAGCTTTTAGAACTAAAACTTAGTCTTGGAAAAGACCAACGTACCGTTTTCTCTGGAATTCGCTCAGCATATAAACCAGAAGACCTAAAAGGCAGACTTGTACTCATGGTTGCCAATCTAAAACCAAGAAAAATGCGTTTTGGAACCTCGGAAGGAATGGTGTTAGCAGGCGGGTCTGGAGGTAAAGATATCTATCTCTTAAGCCCAGATAGTGGCGCTGAACCGGGGATGAAGGTTAGATAAACTTATGACAGAGCTAGTGCTCATAATTTTTTCAGCTGCTCTGGTAAACAATTTTGTTCTTGTTCAATTCCTAGGTCTTTGCCCACTTTTAGGCGCCTCAAAAAAACTTGAAGGCGCGCTTGGTATGGCGCTTGCTACTGGACTAGTACTTACAATTGCATCTGCGCTAAGTTATTTCATTGAACACTTATTACTGATTCCTTTCGATGTGGAGTACCTACGGCTTATCTCTTTCATCCTTGTAATTGGTGCTTCTGTTCAGTTTACTGAATTACTCCTTAGTCGCATATCACCTCTCCTTCATCAGATCCTTGGAGTTTATATACCTCTGATTGCAAGCAACTGTGCAGTACTGGGGGTTGCTTTATTAAACTCAAATGCAGCAAGAAATTTAGCAGAGGCTATTTTTTATGGTGCGGGCGCAGCAGTAGGATTTGGCATAGCATTAATTATATTAAGTTCCCTTCGAGAAAGAACTGATGAAGAAGACATACCAACTCCATTTCGTGGACCTCCAATCACACTCATAACAGCAGGAATTATGTCTATTGCTTTTTTAGGCTTTACAGGTTTTCCACAAACCTAATGGCTACTGCCACTGTAATTTTTGCTGGAATTGCCATTGTTCTTGCCATTCTGCTAATAGTCAGTTCTCACTATCTATCAACAACAGAAAATGAAGTAATTGATAAAGTTGAGAGTCTTTTACCCCGGATTCAATGCGCTCAATGTGGTTATCCTGGATGTCGGCCATATGCAGCCGCTATTGTCACTGATAAAGAAAATATAAATCTTTGCCCACCGGGGGGCAATGAAACCGTTCGCCGCTTAGCAAAATTACTTGGTAGTGATTTTTCGCCTGTTGCTAAAAATTCAACAACAGCTAATTTGAATGAAATTGCTTTTATTTCTGAAGAGCTATGTATCGGTTGTAATCTTTGTTTGCGAGCTTGTCCTGTTGATGCCATTGTTGGAATCCATCAGTCCATGCATACCGTTATTTCTGATCATTGTACTGGTTGTAGATTATGCATCCCGCCCTGTCCAGTGGACTGTATTTCCCTAGTACCAAGAAATGCTTAAATACCCGCTATTCCAAAATTTCTATGGCGGTGTTCGCCTAGAGAGCCATAAAAGAACATCAAATCATAAGCAAATAGCGCGTGATTTTCTTCCAAGTAGACTCATAATTCCAATGAACCAACAGTTTGGTTCGGATGCAATTCCCAGTGTAAAAATTGGTCAACTTGTACAGAAAGGAGAAGTAATAGGAAAACCTGCAGAAAAAAACACTACGGCAGTACATGCATCATGCTCCGGGCGAGTATGTGCAATCGAGAAACATCCAGTTCCAACTGCCAGTAAAGTATCTACTTCAACCTGTGTGATTATTGAAACAAATGATGAAAATAATATAGCAGCACAAAAACCCCCTTTATTCAAAAACCATTTAGACAAGCTTACTGCAATCAATAATGCTGGAATCGTAGGTTTAGGTGGAGCAGCTTTTCCAACAGCTGAAAAACTTAATAGAAAATCATCGCACTGTGAAATGCTAATTTTAAATGGGGCAGAATGTGAACCTTATATTAGCTGTGACGATCTATTGATGCAGGAGCACGCCACAGAAGTATTACGTGGTGCTCTAGCCATGATGGAAATAGTTGGAGCGGAACTAACTGTTGTAGTAATTGAAAAGGACAAACCTAAGGCGATTGAAGCTATTTCTAATGCTATAGAGACAATAGGTTCCAAATGCATTCGACTAACAGACATACCTACAATGTACCCAACCGGTGGAGAACGCCAATTAGTAGAGGCATTAACTGGGAAAGAAGTGCCAAGTGGAAAATACCCAATTGATGTAGGTTGTATCTGCCAAAATGTTGGAACAGCTTATGCGCTTGATTGTTTTTTTCAATTAGGTGAGCCGCTTATAAACCGTATTGTTACTGTTACAGGCCAAGGGGTTAAAAACCCACAAAATGTTGCTGTGCCAATCGGTGCTCCAATTGTAGAGTTAATCAAATTTTGTGGGGGTTATGATGGCGAAGTATCACAATTGATCCTCGGAGGAAATATGATGGGCTACACTGTAGATACTGACCAAATACCGGTCACAAAATCTACTAATTGCATCATAACCACCAAAAAAGCTAACACTCCAAAACCATTTGAAACATGGCCATGTATACGCTGTGGCGAATGCATTCCAGTATGTCCCGTGCGGCTTTTGCCACAGCAAATATTAAAGGCCTATGAAAACAAAAATTTTGAGGAACTAGGAAAGTTAGGTTTATCGGAGTGCATAGAGTGTGGGTGCTGCGATGTAGTTTGTCCAAGTCATATCCCCCTAGTTGAAAACTTTAGGAAAGCAAAACATTTGCGCACGCAAGAAATAAAGAGCTCTGAGCTATCTAATGCAGCACAAAAGCGCTATGAACTTAAGACACAACGACTATCAAGTCAGCACGCTAATACAGAAAAATTGCACGCCGATCTCAAAGAAAGCATTAAA
>DJLG01000090.1 GCA_002434915.1 Proteobacteria bacterium UBA6522 | reverse complement strand
GGCTTTAATGCTCATTATGATGTGTCTAACTCAGTATTTATTGAGGGAACAATTAAGGAATTCCGGTACATAAACCCTCATTCATTTGTATATGTTGAAACTACAAATGCTGATGGAGAGCAAGAAACCCGATGGTGTGAGATGCAAGCAAGCTCCCAGTTGCGCATCAAAGGCATTAATGAAAGTTCTTTACAAGTAGGAGATCGCATCCGGATAGAAGGCTTTCAGGCACGCCGAGACCCGCTCGGATGTGAGTTTGGCACAGGATACCTGGCTGATGGGAGCGTATTAAGTCTAAGGACTGGCAGTGGTCAAAGTATGCACTCTCCCCTACTGGATCAAGGAGCTTCTCAAACAATTTTTGGCGTTTGGTATAGAAAATCATTTCCTGGAGCTGGAATCGACCCGGACTCGTTTCAGTATTTAACAGAGTTAGGCGCAAGAGCATCCGCATCAAATAACCCTCTAACATCAAATCCAGTCTACAGATGCAGTCCAATAAGTCCTATCCGTGCCTGGTCTCAACCCGGACTTCCAACCGAAATAAGAGAGGAAGGCGATCGTATTATTATTCATCATGAGTTTATGGATACAGAACGTGTAATACACATGAATCTGGATAATCATCCCGCCAACGTGGCACCTAGTGAAATGGGCCATTCAATTGGTCGTTATGAAGAAGACGAAATAATTATTGAGACAGCCATGTTTTCAGAGGGTGTTGTACGATCTGACTTTGTACGTACAACAAACTTTAAACTAACCGAACGTCTGCGCATCAATAAAGATAACGGTGACCTTGAGGTCACCTGGGAGGCTGAAGATCCAGATTACTACACGGAGAATCTTTATGGGTCACGTATTCTAGTAAGAACATCACTTCCAATGGGCCGATATGACTGCGCGCCAGGCATAGGGCATGGCGCTCAAATGGATCCTAGCCTAGGGTAATTTCAAGCGTATCAATCATCTCTATTCCACCCCGTAACTGATCCCCTTGGACAACAGCACCTACACCTGCAGGTGTCCCTGTAAAGATCAAATCTCCCGGAAAAAGTTCAAAGTATCCCGACAGGTGTTGAATGATTTCTGGCACGGACCAGATCATTCTGGATAAGTCACCGTCCTGGCGTCTCTTACCATTCACCTCAAGCCAAATACTGCCACTTAATGGATGCCCAATATCGCAGGCAGGATGAATAGCGCTAATTGGAGCAGAATGATCAAATCCTTTAGCTAAGGCCCAGGGTTGCCCATTCTTTTTAGCATGGGCTTGCAAGTCTCGCCTTGTCATATCAAGTCCCACAGCATACCCATAGATGATCTCCTTAGCTGCCGACGTAGCAATATCTTTTGCTGACCTACCAATCGCGACAACCAACTCAACTTCATAGTGTAAATTCTGTGTAGCCGTTGGATACGGAATTAAACCACCGTTTGGTACCAGAGCATCAGGAGGTTTCATAAAGAAAACTGGGGGCTCTCTCTCAGGTTCCTGCCCCATCTCACGTATATGTTCTTCGTAGTTCCATCCAACACAATACACACGACGAACCGCAAATTTTTCCTGTCTACCTGCAATTTTAACCGCTGGCGTTACCGGCTGATTTAAGTAGGACATATTAGAAAAAATTACTAACCTATTAAATATCAGTAATTAGGTCTTTACAAACTAATTAACCGCTTTTAACGGCGTAATAACCACAGAATCAGTGATATCACTACACTGACTAAGATCATTGTAGTTAGGGGAAAGTAAATTCGAAAAGAAGATCTTTCCATGATTAGATCGCCAGGCAACCTTCCAAGCGGAATCCTGCTAATCCATGGCCAAAGAAGCCCAGCCACTAAAACGACTAAGCCTATAATTATTACTGTGCGCTGCATAATTTTTTATTAAAGATATTATTTTGTATAAATTACATTAATTTATTAATTTATATTACTGTTTTTATTGTATTAATGAGGAAGCTCTTCTACCACATAAGCACTAACGTCCTGGATTTCCTCCTCAGTTAATGAACCTCCAAAACCTGGCATTATTTCAAGCCCATTCCTCACGCGATCCATTACAACCTCTATATTTGTAGCGGAAAAAAGCGAGATTCCGCCACCCAATCCTCCTTCGCCTTGCAGTCCGTGACAAAAGGCACAGGTAGCCTCATACACAGTTCGTCCATTATTCGTGTCTGTAATACGTCCATCTATGGTTGCAAGTGTACGTATTGGCTCTCCCTTCTCTAAATAAGGATTTTTAGCTGCATTAGCAATCTGGATAAAATAAATACAGCAAAAACAGATGCTTAGAATAAAGCAGACTTTGAGTTTCATGTATTGACTGAAAACTTCTTTTTTATGTCTAAAAACCACTTTTTGATGATCCTTTAGCTCTACGGTATTAATATCCCTAGTATAAGGGAGATGGGCTAATTACGGATAATCACAAGATTTTAGATTAATAACTAATAATGCCAAATTCTTACTGTAATAACTGGACGTTAGTCCCTACAAGACCTATCTTGAGTCTTAAATTAAGCCTACGAATAATAATAGGATCCTAATGAAGGCTACACATTATCTATTTGCACCGTTTTTTCTAGCTGCCTCCTTAGCCACAGCAAATATTGTCAATATTGATATTAACCAAAGCAATGACATAGCAAATGGGACGAGGTATGGGCTAGCTGGTCCCTATGAGGCCCTATCCGGCAAAATTCACTACGCTATAGATCCAAAAAACTCTGCTAATAAAATTATTATTGATATTGATAAAACAGCTACTAACTCAGATGGGATGGTGGAATTTTCGGCTGATTTCTACCTAATAAAACCCAAAGACATGAAATCTGGAAATGGTGCAGTTTTTTTTGAAGTGGCAAATAGAGGCAGGCCTGGCGCCTTAAATCGTTTTAACAGGGCTATAAGTTCACTCCAACCAACAACGGCTGATGAGATGGGTGATGGTTTTCTACTGAGGGAAGGTTTCACTTTACTGTGGGTAGGTTGGCAACACGATACGCCTCTAATAGAAAATCAATTACGTACCTATCCACCTATAGCTACAGATAATGGCAAAGTAATAGAGGGCATAGTAAGAAGCGATATTATTGTTTCCGAAAAAACCTACTCGCACTCCCTTGGAAACCGAAATCATATTGCATACCCAGTAAGTAACCCTTTGGACCCTCGAAATAAAATGACAGTCCGTGATGGAATATCAGGGCCGCGTCAAAACATCTCCCGGAACGATTGGCAATTCGCTCGTCAAGCAGGAGAAGAAATAATTCTAGATCCTACCATGGTCTATCTAGAAACAGGATTTGAGCCCGGTAAAATCTATGATGTTATCTATGTGTCTGAAGACCCTCCACTAGCAGGTCTGGGTCTTTCAGCGATCCGCGAAACCATCTCACAACTTAAGTATGGTTCAACCAGCGAACTAGGTATATCAAGTGGAGATATTAATCGTGCCATTACTTTTGGCTCATCCCAAAGCGGACGTTTATTAAGAACATTTCTTCATGATGGATTTAATGAAGACACACAAAATCGCAAAGTCTTTGATGGAATCATTGCTCATGTTGCTGGGGCAGCACGGGGAAGTTTTAACCAACGATTTGCACAAGCATCTCGGGCCCCAGGAGGAGCTTTTGAATATCCTAATAGGGTCTTCCCATTTGCTGATATTACCCAAACAGACCCCGCTACTGGCAACTCTGATGGTCTCTTGGCAAGCATTCCATCAAACGCTATGCCAAAAATTTTCTATACAAACTCATCTACTGAATATTGGCGGTCTGTTGGCGCATTAACTCACATCTCTTTAGATGGGAGAAAAGACCTGCCACTTATGGACAACGTACGCACCTACGATTTTGCAGGTACTCAGCACTACCCAGCAACTTTGCTATCTATGTCTGGACATGAGGATCTTCAGCCAAACCCTAACGATTACCGTTGGTTTCTTCGCGGTTTATTAGTTGCTATGGATCGATGGATAACCAATGACAACCAACCACCCCCTAGTCGTTACTCTACCCTAGAGCAAGATACACTGGTTGAGATGACAGATTTTCAATTTCCCGAGATACCAGGTTTAAATGTGCTAAAAGAGGTTAGTACAGCCTATGCGCTTGATTTTGGACCAGAGTTAGGGAGTAGCGGGATTATTAGCCAAGAGCCCCCTAATGCAAGTCACCCCTACCCATTTATGGTTCCTCAAGTGGATGCCAGCGGTAATGAAATTGATGGATTGCGATCCCCAGATATTGCTGTACCTCTTGCGACTTATACTGGGTGGAGACCGACAAACCCGGTCTCAGGAGCAGGGCTTTACATACCTTTCGCCCGAACACTTACTGAGCGTGAAGCTCAAAGAGACCCTCGTCCATCTATCGAAGAACGCTACTCGAGTCGTGCCGAGTATTTAGGATTAGTTGCGGAATCCACCATGAAACTCATCAGCGATGGATACCTATTGAACCAAGACCTTTCAGTGATTCTTGAGTCAGCAGGTAAACATTGGGACCACAGAATGAACGTAGAAAATTAGAGCAAAGGAAAAATACAAATGCCTTTTAAAAACAATTTAAAACGTGCACTGATATCTTGGCTTATATCGTTATCGGTAATACTTACCTTTAATTGGCAAAGCGCTAATGCTCAGCTCACTGTCGAAGACTTTCCTGAACTAGAGCTAACTGATTTTAGTTATGTGTCCCGAGAAAGACGTGAAATATTTGCAAATGAAGAGTTACAAAAGAGCACAGAACCTTTTAAAATTTTTGATAATCTCTACTATGTAGGTATTGAATGGGTATCCTCATATCTGATTGTTACTGATGAGGGATTAATCCTTATAGACTCTCTTCACCCACCTTATATAGAAACTGGCGTTGAGCATATAAGGACACTCGGATTCGACCCCATGGATATTAAGTATGTGCTTGGGGTACATGGACATTTTGATCATATGGCTGGTCATGCCTATTACCAAGACAACTTTGACACTCGTGTCGCCCTAACCGCTGGTGATTGGAAAAGAGCCCAAACAGACATACCAAATGAATTTATCATGGACGTTGCTGAGGTGGACATGGTTATACAGGATGGAGACACCCTAGAACTAGGTGATCAGGTTATGAAGTTCTATATCACACCTGGGCATACTGAGGGAGTACTATCCATGGAGTTCACTGTATCTGACAGCGGAGAAGACTATCGTGCGGTAATTTTTGGGGGTGGTGGTGCACAAGGGAATGACTTCTGGAAAAACCAAACCGTTTTGGGAAATATACGCCGGTTTGAACTGCTAGCTCAGCAATCACCCCCAATACAGGTTCGATTACCTACCCATGTAAATACGCCAGGAGGAGTTCAGGGACTTCATAATCTATTTCTAGACAGGGGCCCATCAGACCCACATCCCTTAGTTGATGATCCCAGTGTTTTTCTTGACTACCTTGAGAGAGCGGAAGATAACGTATTAAGGGCTATACAGACCCCCTAGATACACAATCTTCTAATGATTATCCTCGAACAGTTGGATCAACAATACGGTCTGCGTCCCGCTCCTCACACCCTGTGTCTCCAAAAAAGAAGGCGTCAGGGTCTTCGTTTAGTTGTCTTTGAATTGGATCAACAGTCCATGGTTCTAGAAGCATGGTATCGTCCACAGTAGCTTCCCAGTAAAGAGTATTTCCTTCACGACGAATTCTCTCTGTAACAGTCATATCCCAACTATGGATATAGCCCATCCAACCCAACCAGCTCTCATCATTGAAACCAACCGAATCAACTACCAGCGTATCGCCTTCCCAACGACCCACTGAGTAACCCATCCAGGTCGTATCATTGACCTGTATATCAAGATGCTCCCGCCCATCCATTGGAATAATTCGATATGCATTAATGTTTCTAGTATCGTACATAAATATTATTTCCGTAGGTGTTTGTACGATCTTATGAGGCGGCCCCACACGAGGTATTGATGCGGGTTTACATCCAAAAACAGGATCTAAAGCTAAACCATTCCAATCTAAATCCTGAATCCTATCCCAGTACTCTGGCTTATACATTGGCTTATTGGCCTTGGATCTCTCAAGCACTGCAAAATCTGTCTCGAAGTTAGTCAAACTGTTATCACGACCTTCCAGATTAAGCACAATGTCTCCATCCTCATTCTCAAATCCACGAAAACCCATTGCGCCTGCATGCCAAAAACCTGTCAAATCCGGATGCCCATCAGCAGTCCTAGGTGTTTCCTGAGCAGCAACCGTACCAACATATAAAATTAATGTTAGTAACGCAGCCACTGCACGACTAAATAACGAAACCTGCCTTTTCATACGATACTCCCTCAATAGCAGTCCCAAGAAGGGGAATTTAATATCACCTATAGATTTAAGAAAAACAGTCACTCTGCATTACGCATCAGAAGACGATTTCCGCCTGGAAGAGTAATCGCCATCATTAATCCCTGCGATTCTCCATTACGAGCAGGGTGATATTCAACGGTGTATTCAAGGCCTACACGAAGTTCTTTAACAAGACCCATACGTCGCAAAGCGTTCAATGCAACAGACTCTATTTCCCAGTTAGTTATCTGTCCATCATCCCCTTCTACATCTAAGTAAAAATAAGGATGTGGGTTAATAAATTCCACTTTAGTCATCATTCCTGTAAAAGTGTCTATGCTATTCACATCAAACTGCGCTTGAACCGCATGATGGGCAGAAGCAGGCATACCACAAAGAAAAACTGTGGTGATTAGAGCAAAAGGGATTCTCAATAACTTCATCATTGTAAGCTCCGGCTTAATAATTCGGGTGTTGGGAAAATGACATAAGGATTTTGATAAAAATCTGAAACCGTCATTTCAAG
>DJLG01000174.1:2656-8926 GCA_002434915.1 Proteobacteria bacterium UBA6522 | reverse complement strand
GGAAGTGGATTTTGGCGATTATTTCGATAATTTAATTTCTTGGTATAAGCGTAAGGATGATGAAAACGTTTTATTCATTACCTATGAGTCAATGAAAGCTGATTCATACCGGTCAATTATGGTAATTGCGGACTTTCTTGAAGTAGAAAGCTTCAAGAACAAAAAGATCATCGATAGCATCATTAAGTACAGTAGTTTTGAGGCAATGCAAAAAAATCAAACGCGTTGGGCTAGTCTTCGTTCAGATACGGTAGAGCCCTTTATTCGTAAAGGGGTTGTTGGAGACTGGGTTAATTATTTTACGCCCAAACAGACTCGTCGCTTACTGGAAAAATTTTTTTATAAAACGAAAGGAACAGGTATTGATAATCTTTGGTTAGATGTGCTCGAATCTGCTAATAAAAATAACTGAAGGAGAAATGTATTGGACTCAAAACTTAGAACCGAACTAGAAGCAGGTGTTTTTCGTCGACTTCTTCAGCATCTCGATAAACGGAAGGATGTTCAAAATATTGAATTGATGATACTTGCAGGGTTTTGTCGTAATTGCTTAAGCAAGTGGTATGTAGAAGCGGCTGTTGAACATGGCTCTGATATAGGGCTTGATGATGCACGTGAGCTTGTTTATGGGATGCCATATAGTCAATGGAAAGATAATCACCAACCAGTTGCTACAGATGAGCAACTTAGTCGTTTTGAAGAGGCTCAGAAAGTCAATGAATAGTGGTTTACGTAGTCCTAATTTATCTATCAAGCTGGCCACTGTAATTTGCTAAAGTTCTTTAAATATTATTAATCTACCTTCAAGCGGTAGGAGATAAAACCACCAATAAGCATAGGTAAGGCGAATACAACATAGTTGCCTGACATACTCAGTCCAGCCGCGATCAGAAATCCTGCTACTGCTGGACCAATGACTGCACCTGATCTGCCAAGCCCTACAGCCCAGCCGATACCCGTACTGCGAATTTCAGTGGGATAGAGTTTTGCTGCCACAGCGTATAAACCAGTGAAGCCACCCTGTTGTAAAATTCCTACTAGGAAGATTATGACTAAGAGAAGTGTCTGTTGGTTTGGGGAGATTGCAAAAATAACCATGAAAATTCCTGATGTAAGCAAGAATAAGGAAACGAGGTTTGTTAGTCTCCAACGAGTAGACAATGTTCCTAGTATGAGTACCCCGAGCACACCTCCAAAGTTAAAAAGAAAGAACGCTAGTCGGCCAACTTCAGTTGTATAGCCTGATTGTTCCATTAATCTTGGAATCCAGCTCATAAGAAAATAGAGCGTACTGAAACATAGAAAAAAAGTTGTCCATAAGGTTAGAGTTACCATGCGATGTCTTTTCCCCAGAAGACTGGCCATGTTAGTAATGACTCCACGCGATTCCCGAATTTTTTCCGTTTCCACATCAGGAAGCATGGAGAGCAAAGGTTTACGCATTTTTTTCAGAATTATGTTTACTTGCTGTAATGCATTTTTAGGGCGATTTTCAAAGAGATACTTGAGTGATTCTGGAATAAATATCCAAGCCACTACCCCCATTACAAGCGTTACACCGCCACCAAACCAAAACATGCCTCGCCAACCAAAATCTGGCATGATGAATCCCGCAACTACTGAAGTCATGACTGCTCCGAACGGGTAACCAGCTGTCGTTAAAGCAACAGACAATGATCGATATTTCTCAGGACTATATTCGGCTGCAAGCGCTGCCTGAGATGCGATAACCGCACCTGCACCAAGGCCACTGATGAATCGCAGCACTATGAATTCGATGAGCGTGCTAGCGTGAGCTGTAAGTAGAATTGAGACGCCAACAAGAATCACGCTCAGAATAATAATTTTTCTTCTGCCTATAACATCTGACAAGGGAGCAAGAAGCATTGCTCCGGCCATCATGCCGGCTAGTGCAAAGCTAAAGATAAGTCCTAGTAGGTCAGATGTAAGCTGTAACTCATCTGCGACAGCACCTGCGACAATAGCCATTGCAGTGATGTCAAATCCATCAAGTATATTTAAAAACATGCACAGCCCAACAACCAAAAATTGCTGGCGGCTAACTTGTCCATTGTCTATGACTTCAGCTACGACATTGGTGCTTAGTTTAGTTGTATCTGAATTTGCTATTTGATTTCCCTTTCGGTGTTGTGCGAGCTCAAAAAACTAGGATGTGGAAGTAAAACTACAGCTTGCGGAGCCTGAACCATCAACTATTGCGTGGAATGAATCTCCTGGTTGTGCCTGTATGATGGGAACTAGGCTGCCACAGTAAATTATTTGGCCGGCTTTTAACCCTTCATTACGTTTAGCAAGAGCTGATTGTAACCAGATTAATACATTCATTGGGTTGCCCATGCATGCAGAGGAGTTTCCAGTAGAAACAAGCTTTGAGTTTTGTCTCATTTCCATGGATAAAGCAGCTAGATTAGTGTCATGAGTAATTAACTGGCGATCACCTAGTACATAACCTGCAGCTGCCGCATTGTCGGCTATCATATCTACTGCATTAAATTCTCCTATAAAAGACCCATCAGGAATTTCTAGAGCAACGTAGAATGCGTTTACTGAAGAGATAACTTTTTCATTAGATATTTTTTTTGCGGGTAAATCTTTTCCTAGTTCTAGTACGATTTCTCCTTCAAGCTTGGGTCGTGCCATTTTTGTTGGTGGAATTTCATGGCATGTTGGAAAGCTCATATCCGCAAAAAGAGATCCATAAACAGGTTCATTTGTTCCAAAAATCTTTTGAGCTTCGGGGGTCGTAAATGCAACTTTAAACCCGGTTTCATGCCGGCCTTCAGTTACCCATATTTCTCGATTAATTTTTTGAATCTTGTAGGCATCTTCTGGCCCATTAATTTCATCATGAATTGCAGGAATTGGAGAAAAACCATTTGCATTACGTAGTTTTTTTGCGATATTTCGTAGTTCATTTTCTTCGGTCATTAATTGGTTCCTGGCGTTTTAACGCCAATTAGTTTCCCATTCCTCAATAAGTTCCAATACAAGTTCTGGTTCCTGCTGCGCGAGATTATTTCTTTCGCCTGGATCATTATTGATGTTGTAAAGCCTCCATGAGTTTTCTGTATTTTCATCAGATGTTTCTTGGTGAAAGGGTTCATTAATTATTTTATAGTCGCCTTTGATTAATGCGCCTATATCATTTTGTGCCCAGCCGGCAGTATCAGTTGGAAGATGAACTGTTTCACTCCTGCCCGTTAGATGTGGCCAAAATGAACGACCAATTATGGGATTAATCTGTCTGCCTTTGTAATTAGTCGCGCCTGGGTGTTCGATGCCAGAAATTTCAAGGAAAGTCGGCATGATGTCCATCATGGTAATAAAAGATTCATTTACACTGCCTTGGGGCAGTTCTTTGGGGTAATAGATAAACGCTACAGCTCGAAGACCACCTTCTTTAAGTCTGCCTTTATAACCTTTTAGTGGTGCGGTTGCAGCTTCAGCAAAACCAAGCCCATGATCAATAAAAGAGTTTGGGTGTCCCCAATTCTCAAATTGATTGTTAATAAAGTCTGGGGGTCGCGGTCCTCCTTGACCTGGAAAGGGGGGGCGTTGACCATGTTCAGCAGCAGAGCCACCATGATCAGAAGAAAACATAATGACTGTGTTGCTAAGTTGTTCAGATTCTTCTAAATATTTGATGAGTCTGCCAACGTTTAGGTCCATATTTTCTACCATTGCCGCGTAGATTTCCTGAGAACGAGCATACTTAAGTTGATTTGCTTCTGTTAGTTCTATCCAAGGGGTAGCGATTTGCTCATGGTTGTCTATGGTTACTCCGGTAGGAATAACGCCTAATTCATCAGCTCTTGTCATACGAGATTCACGGAGAAAATCATAGCCTGAATTGTATTTTCCAGCATGGCGATCGACCCAATCCTCTGGTACTTGAAGTGGCCAGTGTGGTGTTGTAAGTGGAACGTAAGCAAACCAGGGGGAATCATTATTAGATTGTATAAACTCGAGCATCCTATCTGTGTAATAGTTTGTTGAATAGAAATTATCCGGTAGTTCTGTATATGCGACTCGCTTTCCATCTAATTCATAGAGACTCTCTTCACCCCATAATATTTCTGCGAAGTGACTGGCTGAAGCCCCAAGTTGCACAAATGACCGATCAAAACCGCGGGTAGCAGGTGTATAACCTGTTTCTAGACCTAGATCCCATTTTCCAGTCATATAAGTTGCATAGCCAGCGTCCTGTAATAGTTCCGGTAAGATCGCCCAGTCCAAACTCAAGCGATTGCCACGTTCACCGCTAGATAGTCTTGGTCGTACTTCTAAGGCGGCCGAGACCCCGCTACTTGCCATCATCATGACACGCGTCTCTTGGCATGCCCTGGCCGCATGGAGACTTGTAAGACGCACTCCTTGAAAGGCTAGATTGTCGAGATTAGGTGTGGGTATTTCACTGCCAAATGCGCCAATATCTGTATAACCTAGATCATCTGCCACAATAAACAATATGTTTGGACGAGTTTCTAGTTGCGAGCGATCCTTTGTTGAAATATTTGATGGATCGCTCTGGGAGCATGCAGCGAGTAACAATATACAAATGGTAATTAGGCCAGTTGATCTTAGCATTTAACATTGCTCCTTATTCAATTAGTGAGTGTTTTTTGGCTATTGAGCTAATGATGCTCTCAAGTTATTGAATAATAGTGATTTATTTTTTTAGAATTTTCTATTTAGTGCAAATATAGCAAGGTTTTCAAGAGCTTCTTTATAGCGACTTTTGGGAAGAGGGTCTAGTGTATCTATAGCTAAATTTACCTCTTTGCGAGCAACACCTGCTGTGTATTTCAAACCACCTGAACTTTCAATCGCGAGTTGGATAGAGGTGAGGTTTTGAGTCCCACCTGTTTCTATTGCTTCACGAATCATGTTTCGTTCAGCGGCACTGCCTTGGTCCATTGCATAGATCAACGGTAGGGTTGGCTTGCCCTCTGCAAGATCATCTCCAATATTTTTACCAAGCTCTTCTGTTGTAGCAGCATAATCTAGGGCATCGTCTATAAGTTGAAACGCTAAGCCTAGATGGCGGCCATATTCGAGTAAGCTTCTTTGAATGTGTTCATCTGATTGCGCAAGTATTGCTCCACAGTGAGTTCCTGCTTCAAATAATTTAGCGGTTTTTCTATAGATTATTTCTAGGTAGCTTTCTTCTGTAATATCAGGGTTTTTACAGTTCATAAGTTGAAGAACTTCGCCCTCAGCAATTGTATTCGTCGCGTTTGCTAGAATATCTAGCATCTGAATAGCCCCAATTTCTACCATCATTTGGAAGGCTCTCGAATATAGAAAGTCTCCCACGAGTACGCTTGATTGGTTTCCAAATGCAGCATTTGCTGTTTCCTGACCACGTCGTAAGCCTGATCCGTCTACAACATCATCATGTAACAGGGTAGCGGTATGTATGAATTCGATAATGGCGGCAGCTGATATATGTTTTGTTGATTTATATCCACAAGCTCGGGCTGCCAGAAGTACAGTTAATGGTCTAAGCCTTTTTCCTCCACCATGGATAATGTGGTGTGCGACCTGATTAACTAGCGCTACATCGCTGCCCAGGCGTTGAACGATAACTCTATTAACGCCTTCCCAATCCTCTTGTACCAGTGACCTTACTGTGTCTAAAGAGGAAGAGTTATGGAGAGTTTCAAGCGGTTGCGTCATCTTTTTTATAATGCCTGATAGATTGCGACTTGGCGAGATTTTATCGTTTCTTGTTTTTAGCAAGATAATGAAGGGAAATAAAGATCTTAGTGTTTGCTAACTCGTTGACTGTGCAAGGATAAGTCACTACAATTCCGCGCCTTCCCTGTTATCTCCAGATTGGAGGCTTCCCCGAATGTATGCGGTTTTTCGAACGGGCGGTAAGCAATATCGCGCCAGCAAAGGCGATCGATTAAAAATTGAACGGCTTCATGCTGAAGAAGGCGAGTCAGTTGAGTTCTCTGAGGTTTTGCTTGTTGGTGAAGGGTCTAGTGTTAAAGTGGGTTCTCCGCTTGTGCCTGGTAGTAAGGTTGAGGCAAAAGTAGTAGCGCAAGGTCGTGGATCTAAGATTATGATCGTGAAGTTCAAGCGTCGTAAGAACTACAAGCGGGTTAAGGGGCATCGACAGCATTTTACTGAAGTTGAGATTGTCTCAATTACTAAGGAAGCGAAGAAAAAAGCCGCGAAGCCTAAGAAAAAAGCCGCTAAGCCTACGGAAAAAGCCGCGAAGCCTAAGAAAAAAACCGCGAA
>DJLG01000174.1:1772-2295 GCA_002434915.1 Proteobacteria bacterium UBA6522 | reverse complement strand
AAATCTAGTGAGGCCCAGAAAGCATCAGGAAAGGAGTAGATAAATGGCGCATAAAAAAGCAGGTGGTAGCTCAAAAAACGGACGCGATTCTGAATCCAAACGACTCGGTGTTAAGTGCTATGGCGGTGAGAGTGTTATTGCAGGCAATATAATAATTCGTCAGAGAGGCACAAAATTTCATCCTGGTGCTAATGTAGGTATTGGCAAAGACCACACATTGTTTGCAACTGCAGCGGGAAAAGTTGCGTTCAAGATAAAAGGACCTAAAAACCGAACATACGTTAGCGTTACGGACGAATAAAAAATCAATTTATGCTTATATAAAGGCCCGATTTGCGGGCCTTTTTTGTGCATAGAGGGAATATTGATTTTGGATTTAGCCAATGAAATTCGTTGATGAAGCGACTATTAGGGTAGAGGCAGGCCAGGGAGGTGATGGCTGTGTTAGCTTTCGCCGCGAGAAATATGTTCCTCGCGGAGGCCCCGATGGAGGTGATGGAGGTGATGGTGGTAGCGTTTTCCT
>DJLG01000174.1:0-1446 GCA_002434915.1 Proteobacteria bacterium UBA6522 | reverse complement strand
GTTGGTCGAGAAGACGTTAATACTTTGGCCGACTTTAGGGTTCAGCGACGATATAAAGCTAAATCCGGGCGTGGGGGGGCTGGCAAGCAAAGAACTGGGGCATCTGGGGATGATTTAAATATTTTTGTCCCTACAGGGACTGTCGTATCCGATTTGGATACTGAAGAAATTCTTGGAGACCTTGCTAGTGTTGGACAGAGTTTGTGCGTGGCTCAGGGTGGTCGTGGCGGATTAGGTAATTGTCGCTTCAAAAGTAGTGTTAATCGTACACCGCGCAAATCAATTCCTGGAGAGGTTGGGGAAAAACGCCATCTCGGATTAGAGCTTAAGTTAATTGCTGATGTTGGTTTGGTTGGATTGCCAAATGCTGGTAAATCAACATTGATAAGGGCTGTCTCTGATGCTCGGCCGAAAGTGGCAGATTATCCATTTACAACTTTGCATCCTAGTTTATGTGTAGTGCGCATAGAAACTGATCGAAGCTTTGTAATGGCAGATATTCCCGGTCTTATAGAAGGCGCTGCCGATGGGATTGGTTTAGGAATTAGATTTTTGAGGCATTTGCAAAGGACTCGTCTTTTGGTTCATGTGGTTGATATAGCCGTCGGGAAAGATGATTCTGTGAAAGCAGTCAGAACGATTGAATCTGAGTTATTGCGTTATTCAGATACGCTTGGGAAACAAACGCGGTGGCTTGCATTAAACAAGATGGATTTAATGCCAGGGGATGAGTGGGAATCTACTAAACAGAAAATTACAAATGCTCTTGGCTGGGAAGGGCCGGTTTTTAGTATTAGTGCTGCAACAGGAGAAGGAACTAATTTGATGGTACAAGCAATTATCAATTATTTAGAGCAGCAGACAACGTAAATAGCTTAAGTCAATATTAGACTTATAAAAGGTTTTTTGATCTGGGATCCTGAGTTTTTAAATGGCTCGAACTTTGGCGTTCAAGCGACTTTTGTAACGAGCCCCTCGATTCTTGTTTAATATGCCTTTTGTGACCATTTTGTCGATTTCGGGAATTGCTAATTTATAGCTTGCCTGAGCAGCTTCGCGATCACCTGACTCGATAGCTTTTAAGACATGTCTCAACGTGGTACGCAAACGCGAACGAAGCATTGCATTGTGTAGGCGAAGCTTCACGTTTTGGCGAGCACGTTTTTTTGCCGACTGAATGTTCGCCATATCTTGTTAAACCCAAGGGTGTGTCTGGAAAAGGGCGGTATTATTGAGACCCACTTGACTCAAGTCAAGCAGAGCAAATCAATTAGGAGCAGTTCAAGTTGAAAAAATTCAATAACTTTGGCTGATTAGCGAGAATATGACAGAAAAAAATGCAGCTAAAAGTGAGAAAAAACCTCCCCAGGGGCTATTACGCTCAACTTTTGTAGTTAGCTCAATGACACTGATGTCGCGATTTACAGGTCTCGCACGGGATGTGGG
>DJLG01000024.1 GCA_002434915.1 Proteobacteria bacterium UBA6522 | reverse complement strand
TTAAGATATATAGCATATCACCCAATGTGTATACGTTTGTGTATACGGTTCGCTAGACTAATTTGGTATAATTAACTGATAAATAAGGATATTTTATTTTTGAATGCGCCCCGAAGAGGATTCGAACCTCTGACCTTCCGCTTAGGAGGCGGACGCTCTATCCAGCTGAGCTACCGGGGCAAAATACTATGACCCTAACCGACGTCTAAGCTACTATATCAATGAGTGACTCGAGCCAGGACAAAAATATTTAGAAATAACCAACTTAACTGCTCAATACTGCTCAATATAGAAAATTTGTAAATAGTGATTATGGAATCACTACTTCTTATCGGAGACTTAAAAAATGACGAAATCCAAGTCACTTAGTGCACTTATAACGCTTGTAATCTACTTCTTTGGCTTTTCACAAAGCTACGCTCAACGAACAGGATTGGAGAATGGGGAGTGGCGATATCTAACAGGTGATGCTGGAAGTACACGCTCTGCACCGATGCTCAATCAGATTAATGCAGACAATTTTTCTGACTTAGAAGTTGCCTGGATATGGAGGGGTGATAATTATGGGCCTGGTGTGGAATACACAATGCGGGCTACACCTGTCTATGCTGATGGAGTTCTCTATACGGTAGCCGGTCAACGCAGACAAGTAGTCGCGATTGATCCTGGTACTGGGGAAACACTTTGGACTTTTCGTGAACCCCAAACCACAAGATATCTGCGTTCACCAAGAAGAGACTTTGGTAAGGGTATTGCGTATGCAGAAGTTGATGGTCGAGGTGTGGTTTATATTACTAGCCCTTCCTTTTTCCTTTGGGCTTTAGATGCAAAAACAGGACGCCCGCTGGAAAATTGGGGAAGTCCGGTACCATTAGATGGATTTGCTCAGACTGGTGTGGTGGACCTAATTCCAGACTTAATCAAAGACTGGGGACCCTGGGAGGAATGGACAGGTGAACCCTATGATCCAGACTATGGGATTCCAAGACCACTTGGCGAAGTTACCGCGTCTTCACCACCCATTGTGGTAAATGGAGTTATTGTTGTTCTAGCTGGCCATGAACCTAGTTATGACCAAACCCGAATAGAAAATGTGCCGGGCGACATAATGGGCTTTGATGCCCGAACTGGCGAGTATTTATGGAAGTTTCATGTAATTCCAAGACCAGGGGAGTATGGCAATGACACCTGGGGAAATGATTCTTGGCGCTGGTCAGGAGATATATCCCAATGGACGCCTGCTTCTGCAGACCCTGAGTTAGGGCTTGTCTATGTTGTTACTAATGCATCAACAGTTCAATCTTATACCGGGCATCGTCCTGGATATAATCTCTTTGGTGGTAGCGTACTTGCCTTGGATGTAGAGACAGGTGAACGTCGTTGGCACTACCAGATCCATAGAAGTGAACAGTGGAACTATGACACACCAGCTGCACCAATTCTTTTGGATCTCACGGTCGATGGAGAAGAGATTCCTGCCCTTGTTCAAAATACCAAACAAGGACTAATTTTTGCTTTTAACAGAGAAACTGGTGAGCCCATTTGGCCAATTGAAGATCGTCCAGTCATACAAACTGAGGTACCAGGTAACTACACAGCTCCAACACAACCCTACCCCACTCGACCCGAACCTTTAGACCCGATAGTTTGGGATGGCATTACTGAGGAATTTGTTATTGACTACACGCCTGAGTTAAAAGAGCGTGCTTTAGAGTTGCTCAGTAGATTTCAGGTTGGTGGCTTATATGTTCCTCCACTACCCTACCCTCACGATAATGATTTCATAAATAGTGTTGGTTGTAAGGGTGGTCTAAATATCTACCATCCCCCGGTTGCAGACCCAACCACCGGAATTATGTACGCCTCACATGTTAGAGAATGTACGGCACCGGGTTTTTTGGTACCCACAAATGGCGTTGATGAAGAAAGGATTCATTTTGCAGGAGCTTCAGCAGAAAGCTGGAGAGGAAATGAGAGGCATACACCAACAACAGGAACGACTGTAGCTGCATATCACCCGGGAGGCCCAGTAGCGGCTCTACCAAACATCCAAGGCTTACCTCTTTATAAACCACTCTTTCAGGGACTTGCCGCCTATGACATGAATACAGGAGATAAGCTATGGGACATACCCGTTGGTAATACTCCACCACAACTACTTAATCATCCCATGTTAGAAGGTGTAGATGTTCCTAATACAGGTGGTACCGGTCATTCTATCCAAATGGTTGTAGGCGACCTTCTAGTGCAAACGACTGAGGATCTTAGGGGTCAAGCAGAGCTCGGAGAAAACGGCGACCCTCTTTTGCATGCACGTGACAAACTCACCGGAGAAATTTTAGCCAGTGTTGAAATTCCTATACCTGGTGAATATGGAATGATGAGCTATATGCATGAAGGTAGGCATTACATCTTATTGCAGGCTGGTAGCCCAAGACGACGTCAACCAGGGGCACTACTAGCGGTTGCGCTGCCTTAAAGCATCTAAGGAGTGACAATCTATGTTCATGAATCACAGTGAAAGCTATGAACAGATCCGTGAGGCCATAGAGCGTCTATGCGCAGACTTTCCCGGAGAGTACTGGCGTAAACAGGATGAAAAGGACAGGTACCCTACTGAGTTTGTTCAGGCGCTAATAGATACCGGTTATTTATCCGTCTTGATTCCAGAAGAGTATGGAGGCAGCGGGCTTGATCTTAAGGCTGCATGCATCATTCTAGAAACAATTCATAAGTCCGGAGGTAACGGTGCAGCCTGTCATGCACAAATGTATACCATGGGAACATTACTTAGACACGGTTCTAATACACAAAAAGAACAGTGGCTACCTGGAATTGCCGATGGTTCATTAAGATTGCAAGCATTTGGGGTAACTGAACCGAGTAGCGGAACCGACACAACTCGTATCACGACGACAGCAGTTAGAGATGGAGATGACTACGTCATTAATGGCCAAAAAATCTGGACATCTAGAGCTGAACACAGCGATCTAATGTTACTGCTTGCCAGGACGGAAGATAGGGAAGCTGTGAATAAGCCAACGAAAGGACTCTCCGTCTTTCTAGTTAACTTAAAAGAGGCTGAAAAAAACTCCCTAACTATTACGCCTATTGAGACCATGATTAACCATGCAACAACAAGCGTGTTCTTTGATAATTTGCGTGTACCAGCCGACAACTTAATTGGTGAGGAGGGAGAAGGCTTCAGATATATCCTGGACGGCATGAATGCTGAGCGTATTTTAATTGCTGCTGAGTGTATTGGTGATGCAAGATTCTTGGTAAATAAAGCTTCAGAATACGCAACTGAGAGAGAGGTTTTCGGCCGACCTATTGGTCAAAACCAAGGCATTCAATTTCCAATTGCAGAAGCACATGTACAAACAGAAGCGGCAGCGTTGATGGTAGAAAAAGCCTGCTCAGACTTTGATTCTGGAAAACAGTGTGGAACTGAAGCAAATATGGCAAAACTCTTAGCTTCAGAGGCTTCATGGAAGGCGGCTGATATCTGTATGCAAACTCTAGGTGGATTTGCCTTTGCACAAGAATATGACGTTGAAAGAAAATTCCGTGAAACGCGTCTTTATAGGATTGCTCCTGTGTCTACAAATCTTATTCTTTCTCATGTAGGCACTCATGTGCTTGGCATGCCTAAATCATTCTGAAAAATTACAATACAAATTTGAGGGAGAAAAATATTTGAACAGCATGACCAGTCAACTTGTTGATCTGATTAACAAAAAACCAATATCGGATGCTGATCTTGCTGCTACCTCTCATTTTGTACTCGACACCGTTGCTTGCGTCATTGGTGGACAAAACTCCATACCTGGAAAAATTCTTAAGGACTGGTTTGATGTTGCTGATCGGGGAATAGGATCTGATGCTTTTCTCGCTAGCGGACTAGCTCATATTCTTGAAATTGATGATCTGCATCGGGATTCAGTTCTGCACCCGGGCTGTGTTGTTATTCCACTTGCTTGGCATTTATCTGCCCAATTGGGCAAGAGTGGTCGTGATTTCCTAGAAGCCGTCCTATATGGATATGAGGCTGCGACTCGTATTGGAATGGCTGTAGGCCCTGCACATTATAAAGTCTGGCATAACACATCAACTTGCGGTCCCTTTGGTGCAGCAATGGCTGCCTCAAAATTGCTTAATCTTTCTCACCAACAAACGGTATGGGCATTAGGTAATGCTGGCACTCAGTCATGTGGACTCTGGCAATTTTTACCAGATGAAGCAATGAGTAAACATCTCCATACAGCGCGTGCTGCAGAAGCAGGATATACAGCAGCTACTCTGGCTTCGCGAGGTTTTACTGGTGCTGAGTCAATTCTTGAAGGTAAACAAGGGTTCTTCCGAGCATTATGCCCTGATGCAACTCCTGAAGTCGTGCTTGCTAACCCTGATATGCCATGGCAGTTAAATCAAACCTCTATCAAGCCATGGCCATGCTGTCGTCATACTCATCCCACAATTGACGCAGCACTAGAACTTCACAGCAGTATTGATAGTCAAATGGATTACCATATTGAAATAGAGACTTTTCAAGCAGCGCTAGACGTCTGTAACAGACCCTCACCAAAAACAGCTTATACAGCCAAGTTTTCACTACAGCACTGCGTAAATGTCGCACTAACCAACGGAGCTGTAGACTTTGGTTCATTTGATGAATCAAACAGAAACCAACTATCAAAAAATGCTAGCAAGACTTCTGTAATAGCAACTTCAGAATTCAACAATGCCTATCCTGAAAGGTGGGGTGCAACAGTTCGAGTAACCTCCTCAAAAGGAGATGTAATAACTGCAATTCGTAAGGATTGCAAAGGCGACCCTCAGTCGTGTCTAACTCCCAAAGAAATAGAGACCAAAGCAAAAATGGTCATGAGTAATGCAGAAGAAAGTCATGATCCCGAAAACCTAATAAAACAGATTCTTATGTTAAGTGAGCTTGATACTATGCCTGCCTTCCCACTTAGTAGCTAGGAGATATCCCTTGGAGCAAACTGAACTAGAAAAATTATGCCGTTGGGAAGGTAATAAAGAGGTTCGAGAAGATATTATCTCATTAGCATCTGTGCGCGCACTTGCTGCAACTCTTAACTACAAACCCGATGACTATAATGAAGGGAAATTGTTACCACCTTTATATCATTGGCTTTCCTTTCTTGATCTGACCAGACTTGATGAATTAGCAGATGATGGGCATGCAGAAAAAGGCGGATTCATGCCACCAGTGCCTTTTCCAAGACGAATGTTTGCTGGTGGAAGAATTCAATTTTCAGGAGATTTGCAAATTGGAGAGAAAGTCAGTCGTATTTCCACAATCAAGTCTGTAAAACATAAAAAAGGCCGCACAGGGGAAATTATATTTGTGACGGTGTCTCATCAAATAAGCAATAAAGATGGAGTACAACTAAAGGAAGAACACGATATTGCCTATCTCCCAGGACCTCAAGAAATGCAACTTTCGCAATCAGAGGCTCTGGAACTGCCTGAAGCTGACTTTTCCCGCTCTGTAAAACCAGATGAAAGGCTTCTCTTTCGTTTCTCAGCCCTTACATTTAATACACACCGAATTCACTATGACCTTCCATATGTCCACTCTGAAGGTTATCCGGCTCTAGTAGTTCATGGACCTCTCACAGCTATGCTTTTGGCTGACTTAGTGTGGCGAGAAAATGATTTTTCACCACTTAAACAATTTTCTTATCGAGCAAAAAATGCCCTATATATAGGGGATACTATGCATCTCATAGGTAAGCGAGTTGATGAAGTTATAGAATTAACTGCATATAACGATCATGGTATAGAGTGCTTCTCAGCAAAAGCATTACTTCGATAACACTCACTCTTCAATTAATAGCATTAGGCTAGTCCTCTGATATCCAATAAAAAATGCGCTAAAATGCCTCAAGGTCGTCTATAGCGGCGCGACAAAAAACAATAAAAAAAGAGGGTAGCCCCATGGCGAAGTTTGATGCCGAGAAGCTTGGTAAACGTCTTGACGAAATCAATAGCGAACAATTTGATAAAATAGATAAGATGCTTGAAGAAGTATTAGGTGATACAAGAAAAAATAAACCAGTTCCTAAAAGAGCTGAACAAAGCCCTATTTCCACAACTCGTCTTGCTAGCTGAGTAAATTTTCCAAGCAACTACTAACTCAAAGGATTAATGATGCGTGTGATGCAACTGATTTTAGCTGTTCTTCTATTTAACTATGTAGCTGTAAGTTTTAGCCAAGGTTATACATGGACAGAGTATGTAAGTAGACAAGATCACTTTAGCATCAGCTTTCCAGGTGACCCATCTATTGAAGAGGTGACCTTCCCTACAGAATACCGCATCACCCTACCGGGACGAGTCTATAGTTACGAGCAAGGTAATTCCTTATTCTCTGTAACAGTTGTGGACTACAACAATGCAATTGATATACATCTAGCACGAAATGAACAATGCAGAGCATCTGGCGGTGATGGTGACCTTTGCCAGGATGATGGACCTGAGGAAATACGTGGAGCTCTTGTCTATGCCTCATGGAATATTATGAATAGAGATGATGCTAAAACCGTCCATTATGCTCATTACAATTCAGATCGAGTTGAAGGCCATAACATTCGCTTAATCAGAGATGATGGGGCACTCATTACTGCTGTTGTCCATATGCATGAAAATAAACTTTACATAGTAGAAGCAACAGTACCGCAAGGAGCGCCAGCCCCGGGACTATTCCAAATCTCTCTAGCTTTTCTTGATGATGAATACAATCGTATTCGTTATGATTGGGTAGGAACAATGATCTACTCCAACGGATACCCGCCGACACCTCGGGTTAGATAACACATTTCTTCGGAGAACCAAATGATTCGAATTTTTTATGTTAAACCAATGTGCTTGCTAGGGTTTCTAATTGCCGCCCTCACATTACCAACCTGGGCTCATCATTCTCATAATGCTTATGAAGTTACTGTCTGGGAAGATATAGAAGGTACTGTCAGCGAAGTACATCTTATTAACCCTCACTCTTGGCTTTATCTCAATGTCACAGATGAAAATGGTGAAATAGCTACATGGTCCCTAGAAGCAGCCGCTCCAAATTCTATTTTCGAAAATGGAGTAAAACGCGAAGATGTGCAGCCTGGTGATCAAATAAAGGCCAGAATACATCTCTTACGCGATGGTACTAATGGCGGACTCCTTGGTTACATAACTCCCATGCATGGTGATGCATCGCGTGGACATGGTATTGAGCTTGAGTGGGATTAATCTCTAGCCAACGAAAATTAATTAATACCTATCAAAGCAAACACAATTCAAACATAAGAAGCACATTTTGAAATATCAAAGTTGTGCTGGCTTGGTAGAACTATTAATAATCTCTAAAT
Source organism: Proteobacteria bacterium UBA6522 (assembly GCA_002434915.1). Taxonomy (GTDB): domain Bacteria; phylum Pseudomonadota; class Gammaproteobacteria; order Steroidobacterales; family Rariloculaceae; genus UBA6522. The sequence continues at coordinate 9,320 of DJLG01000024.1, read as the reverse complement.
GGTGAGCTTATATGAGCGGGCTGCTTTCTAAAGAACGCATTATTGCAAAACCCGGATTCAATCGTTGGCTCGTACCGCCAGCGTCTATTGCAATTCATTTGTGTATTGGTTCTGTATATGCGTGGAGCATTTTTAACCCTGCTCTTATACGTGTATTTGGTGTGGTTACACCTGCCGCAGATGATTGGTCGCTTAGCGATGTTGTATGGATTTTTACTGTAGCAATAGTCTGCTTAGGATTAGCTGCTGCTTTTGCCGGGAAATGGCTTGAGGAAGTCGGTCCTCGTAAAGTTGGAGTGGTAGCCGCATTCTGCTGGGGAGGTGGATTCGTCATCGGTGGACTTGGAATTGCATTACACCAACTATGGCTCATCTATTTAGGTTACGGAGTGATAGGTGGTTGTGGACTTGGTCTCGGCTATGTCTCACCTGTTAGCACTCTCATTCGTTGGTTTCCTGACCGCCGTGGCATGGCAACTGGAATGGCAATAATGGGTTTTGGAGGAGGAGCTATGATCGGCGCTCCACTAAAAAACTGGCTAATCAATACTTTTTATAGTGCACCTGAGTACCTCGGACCAATTGCCTCAGCAAATCTAACAACCGAAGCCGGCAGAAGGTTTGCACAAATAGCTGGAGAACTCCATGAAATTACAGTAATTGGTGCGAATGATATTGCCAATATGATTGTACCCGGACCCGAAGGTGTTTATCTGGTGGATACGGGTAGTGTGGGTGTAGCACAAGCGTTTGTTGCTTTAGGCATGATCTACTTCATTGTGATGATGATTGCTGCATTTTCCTACAGGATACCAGCACCTGGTTGGAAGCCTGAAGGATGGTCACCTCCTAACGATACTGCTCGTGCCAAAAAAATGATATCAAGTCATGATGTTGACATTGACAAGGCATTACACACACCACAGTTCTACCAACTTTGGATTGTCCTCTGTTTTAACGTGACTGCTGGAATCGGGGTCCTAAGTGTTGCCCGAACTATGATGACAGAAATATTTGGTACAACCTTACCCCATATTGTCGATAGTGCATTTGCCGCAACCTATGTCGTAATGATCAGCGTATTTAATATGGTTGGTCGTTTTTTCTGGGCAAGCACTTCGGACTATATTGGCAGACGCACCACTTACTGGGTCTTTTTTGCATTAGGTATCGCCCTTTATGTTTCGATACCCTACACCGCCTCTCAAGTAAGTATCTCGCCCACTGTACTTTGGCTTGTTTACTTCTATGCAGCGACTATGATTATTTTCACAATGTATGGAGGTGGTTTCGCTACTATTCCAGCATATCTAGCCGACATGTTTGGAACACGTTATGTAGGAGGCATTCATGGTCGTTTACTAACTGCATGGAGCACAGCCGGAGTACTTGGACCGCTGGCAATAACGTCTCTCAGAGATAGCGCCAGCACAACCGCTATCAATAACCTTTCAGCAACTATAGACCCAGCCAGATTTAGATCTACATTTGGAGCAGAATTAGACCAGTTAGAACAATTGGTAGACCAAAATACCGTAACAATTGCCAACCTTATGGAAATTGCCCCGCCTGGCACTATTGACCCAACTAGCGGCCTTTACAATACGACTATGTATCTTATGGCTGCTCTACTTGGAATTGCTCTTCTTGCAAATGCCACAATGAAACCCGTTAATTCAAAACATCATATGCAGGACTAACTTTTTTAGCTATCTACCGATCATGTCTCGATCATTGGAAACTTGATTTTTCGTCAGTCTTAAAAGCCTTCAGTTGAGGTAAAGAGACCAACACGAAGGTTTGTTGCCTGATAAATAGTTCGACCATCAACTTCCATAGTTGCATCGCCAAGACCCATAACAAGCTTTCGATTAATAACTCGCTTCATCTCAACGTGATAACGAACTTGTTTGCTCTCTGGAAGAACCTGTCCTTGAAATTTAACGTCTCCCACACCCAAAGCTCTACCACGACCATTTGCTCCTGACCAAGCAAGCCAAAAACCAACTAGCTGCCACATTGCATCAAGTCCTAAACAACCCGGCATAACGGGATCACCCCTAAAATGACAATCAAAAAACCAAAGGTCTGGAACAATATCAAGCTCAGCGATCATCTCTCCCTTTCCAAAACTTCCTCCTGAATCATTAATTTTCATGATTCGATCAAACATAAGCATATTTGGAGTAGGTAGTTTTGCATTATCGCTACCGAAGATCCCCTCAGTCCCAGATAACAATAGCTCCTCACGCGTATAGCTTTCTTTTTGCGGCCAACGATCGCGTGTATTTCCCTTAGTCTCAATAGTCATATTTACCTCAATAACTTAACCGATCAGGGAGCATACGTGGTCTTGTGCTAGATTACACCACGCTCTCTATTGCTCTTAATCCATTTGCACTATCAGCTTGTATAACATTCAAAAGATTTACCATCATACTTACATGTACAATTTATTTTGAAATGAGGCATGAATAATTAATCATGCAGAAACGAACTGTTAGTACCCTGCTTCTTCTGCTTGCTTTGTTGAGTGTTATATTGATATCCCAAGGAGTACTTCTTGTGCGCACCCCAATAAATGATATAACAACAGATACAATCAATCCTCCAGCGTTTAGCGCTGTCATTGCTCTTCGGCACAAGAGAAACAACTCTACTGAATATGGTGGTCCACTGGTAGCTGCCCGTCAGGCTGAACTCTATCCTGATATTCAGCCAATCTATTTAAATCTCAGCCTAGAAGAAGCCTTTGCAAAGACGTTAAAAATTGTCGGTAACATGGGATGGGAAATTTTCGCGGCCGACCAGAACAAGCAGATTATAGAGGCAATTGACGTAACACCATTTTTCCGATTTAAAGACGATATAGTTATCCGAGTCACAAGTACAGATACAGGCAGTCGAATTGATATTCGCTCACAATCACGGGTTGGACGCAGTGACCTTGGCAAAAATGCATCACGTATCCGTAGTTTCATTGCAAACTTCTCCGACTAAGCTATGGCTGCTAAAATCAGGCCTATGGCTAAAACCCATGAACACAAGACGCTTCAACTTCCAAAAGCTAAATTAGGCCTGGTCTCCGTAACTGCGCCAGTTACTGGTCGTGTGGTTTCAAATGAGTCTTGTTTAAAAGGCAAATCTGCAAGTTTTGTCAAACACACAACAATTGATGTCAGTGGTACCGCACTTGAGGGTAATTGCCTAGTTGGACAAGCTTTTGGTGTGCTTGCCCCAGGCCTCAATGAAAAGGGAAAACCTCATAAAGTCAGGCTCTACTCACTGTCATGCTCAAACGATGGAGAGGATGGGGCTGGAAAAGTAATTTCTACTACTACAAAGCGTGAAATTACAGAAGAAAAATCATCACAAAAAGATAATGATGATTTAAATGACCATAGATTATTCCTTGGGGTATGTAGCAACTACCTTTGTGATCTTAAGCCAGGAGATGAGGTTAAACTTTCAGGACCTAATGGCAAACGTTTCCTTCTTCCTTTAACACCGCAAAACCATGACTACCTCTTCGTTGCAACTGGAACTGGCATAGCCCCTTTCAGAGGAATGGCGATTGAGTTATTAGAAAAAGTTGGTACAACAGGTCAAATTCATCTGCTGATGGGAGCCCCCTATCAAACAGACTTGATTTATGACGATCTATTTAGACGATTAGAAAAAAAATATAAAAATTTCCATTACCACACAGCAATTAGCCGTGAAAACCATTCTGATGGGACACAGGGTCAATATGTACATCAATATATTGAAAAGAAGTTGGATATATTTAAACCCCTTCTAAACAATCCCCGAACATTACTTTACATCTGCGGCCTGGCTGGAATGCAAAGCGGATTATTTAAAGTAATGGCAAAACAAGAAGTTAGCGATGGTTACTTTTCTATAAGAGAAAAATTAGCAAGCATTAATCCAACAGACTGGGAAATTAGCCAAATTCGACAAGGTGTGAAAATTACCGATCGATGCATGGTAGAGGTATATTAGCAGTAAGAGTATATTAATAGCTGTTGCAAAAAATAAACAAAACAATACGAGAGGATATCCAGTGAGTGACGATAAACCCCAAATTGATAAAGCAGTTGAAGAAACAGTACCCACCTCTAAAAAGAATGAAGCAGTAAAGCTTTCAAGACGCAGAGTTTTACAGGGAGCAAGTGGTTCAATAGCACTTGCAACATTAGCTGCGTGCGATTCAGGTTCCGTTGCACAAGGACCGGCACCGACTACGCCAACTACCGCTGGAATTAGTGCAGAGCCTGCGCCCCGAGGCCCAGATCTGACAGGTCGTCTTGCTCGTTATATGGTGGACGTTCGTGATACACCTCTTCCACCTAATGTAGTCCTAGCGGCAAAACATCGGATATTAGATTCTATTGGAGCAGTTGTCTCAGGAGCTCAACTTCTTCCTGGCGAGGTAGCAATTGACTATATTCGTGGGCAGGGTGGAACAGAAGAAGCTTACGTTGCAACGACGGATATTATGACATCAGCTACAAATGCGGCCTTCGCAAATGGAATGTTTGGCCATGCGGATGAAACAGATGATTTCCATCCTTTCACTAAAGCTCATCCCGGCTGCGTAGTTATACCAGCAGCTCTTGCAATGGGACAAAAAGAAGGTAGCTCAGGTACTGAATTTCTACGTGCTGTTGTCTTGGGTTATGACTTGTGTTGTCGTTTTTTGGTTGCACTTCAACCGGCTCTTATACGCGCAAGAGGCCGAGCAGCAGAAGGATATAGCTCGACATTTGGTGCAACTGCAACTGCGGCCTCTCTTGCTCGGTTCAATGAAACTGAAATGCGTTATGCAATTTCATATGCCGTTCAGCAGGTTTCAGGTGTCTGGAGTTGGGTAAGAGATGTGGAACATATCGAAAAAGCATTTGACTTTAGTGGTATGGGTGCGCGCAACGGTGTTGCTGCTGCGACTATGATTCAGTCAGGGTTTACAGGCGTACTGGATGCATTGGAAGGTCAGCGTAATATAATTGATGCCCAATCTGTAGAGCCAAGTCCTGAAGAAATGGTTGCTGACCTAGGTAGCCGATTTTATATTGAAGAAACAGCTATTAAAACTTTTCCTACTGGATATCCTACCCAGTCACCATTAGCTGCATTTTTTACCTTACGTGAACAGTATGGAATAACTGCTGACAACTTAGAACACTTACTGATTCGATTACCAGAGGATGGCGCTAGAATCGTAGACAACCGCAGCATGCCAGATATAAATGCCCAGCATCTTATGGCTGTAGCAGTGGTTGATGGCTATATAGATTTTGAGAATAGTCACTCCTTCGAACGTATGTCTGACCCTGAGGTACTTGCTGTCAAAGAACGCATTGAATATATTGCGGATCCAGAGCTCGCAGTAGTCGAGGCCCCTCGTAGTGGATTTGTTCAGATCACCTTAACTGATGGACAACAAGCCGATCTATTTGTAAGCCATGCTCCTGGAACTCCAGAAAACCCCTTAGATACAGAGGCCGTCAATGAAAAAGTACGGACTTTGGTAGCACCTATTCTTGGGGATGACAGAACTGAAACCTTGATTGATCGTATCAATAACATTGAAGATATTGATAATATTCAAGAGCTTAGGCCGCTTATCTCAAATACTGCCTGATACTATTAATTAACTCTACAAAGGGGTGGGCTAGCACTCACCCCTCTGGGAGAGCAAAAACATAGATCTCGTTATGTCCATGGACAGTTCGTACTCGGCCAAGAGCAGTTGGTCTTGCTGTTCCAGACTGGCCGTTACCAGTCATGACTGCAATATATTGTCGGCCATCTACTGCATAGGTAATGGTGCTAGTTTGAACAATTCCACCAACTACAGTACGCCAAAGTATTTCACCTGTATCGGAATCAAAAGCATTAAAACGTCTTTCTAAATCACCCCAGAACAGCAAATCTCCAGCTGTCACAAGAGCTGAGCCATTACCCGGAATAGCCTGCGAATGGATACGATGCATATGTCCTGTAGACAGATTTATTTTTGCAATACCAGCATATTCAGATGGTTCAATACCAGGACGAAGAACGGCATTTCGTGGTCCAAAACCCGCTGGCATTGAAGCGTTTGCCGCCATATCTAAACAAGCATCATGAAAAGGGATATATAAAGAGTTTCTGTTGGGATCATACGCTGTAGACCAAAAGCTTCTCGTGTTATGAAAACAAATTAAACTCCTATCCCCATCCTGCTTGAAGACTCTGTCATAGTTAATTGTGGTACGTCCTGTCTCAACGTTAATATCAGAAATGTTGAACCCTGGGACATCGTAGGGAAACGGTGTTGCCCAAAGGAACTCACCCGTAATTCTATCCAAAACAAAAATTCCTCCAGCTTCGCCAACGCTTGCAACTACTTCACGCTGCTCACCGCGCTGAATGCCAGGATTAATCCATTTAACAGCCTCTGGGTCTGGTTCAAAACTGGTAGTAAGAATTGTTCGTTCATGCGGATGATCTAAATCCCAATCATCACCCGGTAAGTGTTGGTAATACCAAGCTAGCTCACCAGTATCGATATCCAGTGCTACTGTTGAGTTACTGTAAAGATCTGCTGGTGCAGTAGCTGAAATTGCATCAGCACTACCGTGTCGAGTAAGCCGCGTATAGGGGTCTGGATTTGCAATACCCCAATAAGTAAGCCTTTGCTCAGGGTCATAAGACCCGGGCAACCCCCATGAACTTGCAACCCTTTGTTCGACTGGAAGCTCGCCCCAACTATCCCCATCACGAGTTCCAGGTTCTGCAGTATTATAAAATTTCCATATTTCTTCGCCAGTTTGGGCATCATGTGCTGATATAAAACACCCAATCCGCTGCTTACAACTTCGATTTGTTAGGACTTTCCCATCAGCTACCAGAACTCCGCCAGTATGCTGTGTATTAGTCTCAGGGGAGAAAACCTCAGTTTCCCAACGAACACGGCCATCTCTAACATCCAGTGCTACCAAATACCCGTCAGGGGCCGGATAAAACACCATGTCATCATAAATACCAATGTTCTTGGTACGTGCAGTCTCAGCACGGCCAACAAATTCCGCAACCTCAGAAGAAATATTTCGTCTGTAATTCCATATCTCATCACCTGTGGTGGCATCGATTGCCAGAATGCTCGCCCCTGGCTGTGCTAGGTACATAATACCGTTATATACGACAGGAACGGTTTCCTGAGTGCCTTGAGGCAATCCTCTTGACCAAGCTAAGGAAAGACTTGAAACATTTTCTCTATCTATCTGATTTAAAGGGCTAAATCTTTGCTGATCATATGTACGGTTTATCATAATCCAATCAGAAGGATCCGGGTTGCGCATCGTACTTTCGGTAATTGGCTCAAACATATCAACCTGAGCAAACACTGATAATGCTATAAAATTGAGTAAAACTAGCGCCTTTCTAAGTATTAGTTTCATACCTCCCCCTTTTTTTTCAAAAAATCAGAATGCTGCTCTAAGATCCACAAAACCTAAAACCAGTTGGCTTAACAGTATAAATAACCTAATAATCTCTAAAATATTCAGTTATCTTTGATAAAAGCACATATTTACATTCGTAGCAGTCTGAACGTGTCTTTAGGTTTTAGCACTCTAAACCCTTATTTTTTTAGTATTAGAAGGGTACTATATCCTTTTGAACCTGTGGATGGACGACGTGAGTCTTAATCACGTTTAGGAGAGGGAATGAATAAACAAACCGGAAACAATAAACTGGGGCTATTCTCAGTACTTTTAATGGCATTAGCTTGGGCGACTGGATCACAAGCACAAGTTGCCATTGATGGTGACGATATCGGTGGCATAGTCACTGGTCCTAATGGCCCAGAAGCTGGTGTTTGGGTAATAGCAGAAACTGATGAGTTCGATACTTTTTATGCCAAAATTGTCGTAACTGATGATATGGGAAGGTATGTTGTACCTGACCTGCCTGATGCTAATTATGATATCTGGGTACGCGGATACGGACTTGTAGATTCGGATAAGGTTAGTGCTAACCCCGGAGATGCTGTTGACCTGGACGCCATCATAGCTCCAAATGCTGCTGCTGCTGCTGAGATTTACCCAGCTATTGCATGGTATGCCATGATGCACATGCCTACCGAAGAAGAGGTTTCTCGGTTTGAAGGCGGTATGGATTTTTATCGAAATCGCATGAATAACAATGGCTGTATTGGCTGCCATATGTTGGGTAATAAAGCGACACGGGAAATATCACCAGAATTTGGCGAATTCGAAAATCACGAAGCTGCCTGGATTCGAAGAATTCAATCTGGCCAGGCTGGTGCCAGAATGATGTCTGATCTAGCAGGTGATTTGCAGGGAATCCCTTTCAAATACTTCGCTGACTGGACCCAACGAATTGCAGATGGCGAACTACCCTCATTTATTCCAGAACGGCCGCAAGGCGAGGAACGTAATATAGTCGCTACAGTTAGGGATTGGTCTGAACCTACAGCCTATTTACATGACCTGATCTCAACTGATCGGCGTGATCCTACTGTCAATCCAAATGGTTTGATATACGGTTCTCCAGAGCTTTCAACTGATAGATTTCCGATTCTTAATCCAGTTGATAACACAACGGATAGCTTTATCGCTCCAGTACGTGACGACGATACACCGTCCTACGCTACTGTAGCTGCAACTCAGCCTTCGGTATTTTGGGGTGATCAACGCATCTGGAACAGTAAAGCCAATTCTCATAACCCAATGTTTGATCAAGATGGTCGTGTCTGGTACACCGCACGAATTAGAGGCCCACAGAATGGTGATTTCTGTCGTGAAGGTTCTAGTCATCCTTCGGCAGAGGCATTTCCAACGGCTCGTGCCAACCGTCAACTGTCTGTATATGACCCTGAAACGGAAGAGTACACATTCATAGACACCTGTTATGGCACCCATCATTTACAGTTCGGTTATGACGATAACAATACTTTATGGACTAGTGGTGGTGGCGAAGTAATTGGTTGGTTAGATAGCAAACAATTCCTTGAGACTGGAGATGCAGAAGCCTCTCAAGGTTGGACACCAGCGATTCTAGATACTAACGGCAATGGTAAGCGTGATGCTTATGTCGAACCAGGTGATGCGGTTAATCCAGAGATGGATAAGCGTATTATGCCAAGCTATTACGCAATAATGCCAAATCCTGCTGATGACTCCATTTGGGGTTCTAGCAGATCTGACTGGAACGGTAGCGTAATTAGACTGGAGCCTGGTGATAACCCTTCTGAGACAGCGCTGGTGGAACAGTACAATGTTCCTCGTGAAAAAGGTGGCTTCGGTATC
>DJLG01000073.1 GCA_002434915.1 Proteobacteria bacterium UBA6522 | reverse complement strand
CCGCCAAGAGTCGTTGCTGCTTCCCTAGCCTCGGCAGAAGTGGAAACCACATGGCCATCGGGCACTGGAACGCCATACTCGGCAAAAAGAGTCTTAGATTGGTATTCGTGAAGATCCAAAATGAATATCTATGTTAGCGGGATGGGTATTGTCCATGAAAGAGAAACATAGGGAAAGAGAAGTAACAACCGATATTAATATGGCTAAAAAGCATCCTCATATAAATCGTATGTCATAAAGCATTGAAAGTTATGGCACTAATTGTAGTGAACTAGTGGACAGACATTCTAATAAAGTTTATATGTAATTTCATTGATGTCCATTCTGATAGTTATAGCTCACCTAGTATTATTGTAAAACTTGGTTAGGAATGAACCCAAATAACTATTGAACCTGGAAAATTTGTCCTCTTCCAGCCAAAATAGCACTAATCAATGCATTGGTTGGAGTAGTGGAACTCTTAAATATTTTCTCATGGTTTCCTCTCTGCTTTGCAGGACTATTAGGTCTTATAGCAGGGAGTTTTCTTAGTGTTGTAACTTATCGTATACCTATTATGATTCAACGTACGTGGCTAGAGCAGTGCAATAAACCATTAGCCAATGATTTTTCTACAAAACCCGATACCGCGGTGAGTGTTTTCAACTTGGTGACGCCTAGATCGCACTGCCCGAATTGTAAAACACAAATTTATATTCAACATAATATTCCCATTATGAGTTATATCTTTCTAAAAGGAAGATGTGCGCAATGCGATAATTCAATCCCAGTAAGATATCCTCTCACTGAAGCGACAACAGCTACTATCTCAGTCATAACTGTATGGGTGCTCGGACCAACCTGGGAGGCTGTTGTAGCATTACCCTTAACTTGGACCCTGCTTTCCCTATCAGTAATTGACATAGATAAGCAGCTTTTACCTGACCGTATCACTTTGCCACTTATGTGGGCTGGTCTTCTACTAAGCTTGATTAGTATCGACGGACGTGAGCTGATTACTGAAACAGAATCAAGTCTGATTGGAGCTGCTGCAGGTTATTTATCTCTCTGGAGCATATATAAGCTTTTCAAGTTATTAACGGGTAAAGAAGGTATGGGCTATGGTGATTTTAAACTTTTAGCAGCACTGGGTGCATGGCTGGGTTGGCAATATTTACCGATGATTCTGTTTATATCTGCCTCAGTTGGCGCATTTGTTGGACTGATGGGAGTGTTACTCCTCAATCGTTCAAAACATACAGCTATCCCTTTTGGACCATACCTGGCAGGAGCAGGCTGGATCACCTTACTTTGGGGAGATGAATTAATGTATCAATATGGGTTGATCTTTAATTGAACTTCAAACACTCTAAAATTAATTTATTTCCCCTTTCATTATGCTGCGCGTAGGACTGACCGGTGGTATTGCAAGCGGAAAAACTGCTGTAGCAGATTACTTTGCTGAGCTTGGCTGTAGCATCATTGACACAGATCTGATTTCACGAGAAGTCGTTGCTGTTGGAGAATCTGGACTGGCAAAAGTCCAGAAAGAGTTTGGTTCACATATTATTTCTGATTCGGGCGAGTTAGATCGCAGACTACTACGTGAGCTTATATTTTCAGATCCGCAGAAAAGACTGAAGTTAGAGGGAATTCTCCATCCTTTAATACGAGCTAAAGTAATTAAAAAACTGGGCGAATTATCCACACCCTATGCCATCATAGTAGTACCACTTCTTGTAGAAACAGGCTTTGCTTCTCTAGTAGATCGTGTTGCTGTCGTTGATTGTCCCAGTAAAGTTCAACTAGAACGGCTGTTATCACGTGATGGAATTGACCTAATTCAAGCGGAAGCGATACTAAATGCCCAGGCAAAAAGAAATGTACGCTTAACTCATGCAGATGATTTAATCGATAACGGTGGGGATTGGAATAACACCCAGCGCCGCATATTAGAGCTCCATGCATATTACTCAAACCTGGCAAGCAAGTAGCACAATGAGCTACATTGCCTAACTAGCAAAAGCTGAGAACATAGAATGATAGGAAATCCCGACAAGGAGTTGCAGAATCTCTCCTCAACTGCTGGGGTAATGAAATTTGAGCAGCCTCTTACTGAGCGGATGCGGACTTTTCTGAGAATTGAGCTTCTTCATAAACAAGCTCGTTTTCATTCTGAAGCTACTACCGAAATAAGTGCTCGAGCCGCTGTATCTAATCTCCTTGAGATCTTAACCATACTAAACCGTGGTGATATTCGTACAGATGTTATGCAAGAACTTGATCGTCAAAGTGAATTATTAGCCTCTTTCTCTCGCCAGCCCGGCGTTGACCCCACAAGGCTAGAAGTGTTCATTAATGAACTCCGAATTCTTCAGGAAGGTTTGGTTGATTGTGGTCCAAAATTAATTACGCCACTTAAAGAATGTGATTTTTTAAACAATATAAAACATCGTAGCTCAATTCCGGGTGGAACATGCATGTTTGATCTACCAGATTATTCCTATTGGCTTCGACTACCCTATGAAGAACGCTCTAAAGAACTTGTAGGCTGGCTGAGTATTATCCGGCCAATATGTGACGCTGTAGAACAAGTGTTATGGCTGATTCGAGAAACTAATCAACCCACCAAAGAATTAGCCATCCATGGTATGCATCAACACAATATAGAAAGGCGTACATCACCAAGCCTTGTGCGCGTTCTTTTGCCTATGGGAGGCGGTATCTATCCACAAATCAGTGCTGGCAAGCATCGATTTACCATTCATTTTGTCAAATGGCAGGGCACCAAAGAACGTCCTATTCAGGTAAATAAAGACATTACATTCTTACTTGCTCTCTGCTAACCCAGAGTCATCAATAGTTTTCAGGTCAAGAAGTCCCATATCCAAAAAATATATAGTTTTATAAAATATATCTAATAACTTAAGGTATTTAATGCCTATTATTAATAGTGAATGCCATAGGGATTAATCCCGCTCAAGAAGGATATCAATAAGCGGTTCATCTGCTGGAAGTATTGGTAATTTTCTAAATTCATTAGGAAGTGACCATCTGAGAGTTTGGCCTTCATGGCCAATTGGATCACCCTTATAACTTTCCACATGCCAAACTTCCAAGCGCACTTCTCGTTCAGAATACTTATGCGATAAGACCATAAAAAACGTTGCACTTAATACCCTAATGCTCAACTCTTCATAAAGCTCTCGGCAAAGCGTCTGCTTTGGAGACTCATTAGGATTTCTCTTTCCGCCCGGAAGTTCCCAATAGCCTGCCATATGAGAGCCATTTGGTCGACGCCCTAAGAGTACCCTGCCTTCACTATCCTGTATCAGTCCTACAACGACTTCTACTGGTCTATGATCGGACCTTGCTTTCATCACAATCAATAGAATCTAGATCTAATCTAAGCGTCCGTGACAATGTTTAAACTTCTTGCCAGATCCACAGGAACAGGGCTGATTGCGTCCAACCTTAGGTTGCTCTCGAGTATAAGGAGTAATAGGTTTAGCTTCTGAAGAGTTGGGTGGTCTAACCCGTGCGGGTGTCGCTTGTTGTGGAGCAGTTGGGAGACCAGGTGCAGCCTCATGCTGAAAACGCATTTTGCTTGTATCACTGTCACTTGGCTCTAGAGCACCAACATCCTCCTGCCGACGTATTTGAACCTTAGATAGAATTGTGACG
>DJLG01000173.1:17636-30463 GCA_002434915.1 Proteobacteria bacterium UBA6522 | reverse complement strand
TTCCTTTCCAACCTGATCAATCTTCGTTGTAACGAAAAGAGAATCACGAAGATCTGGGGCACTCAAAACCTGACCAAGTCCGGCATCGTTCTCAGGGTTTCTTGGCCATGTATCAACTACACTACCGCCGCTATCGCGAAGTGTCCGCAATACCGAAGCGAGCGGATCAGTGCCATTAGAGGATATCTGAGAAACCACCTTGCTCGATCCAAGCCCAATGACAGGAAGAGATTCTCCTTTTCCAGGTATCGGTCTCTGTGGCATCTGAGTTTGTGCCAACAATGCATTGGATCCTAGCCCAGAAACACCAAGAGCAGACATCGTAGCAATAAATTCTCTTCGTGTAGGCGCATATTTTTCAGTTACTTTTTTTATCATGGCACTCACTCCAATAACCTAAAAGTCATTTTTATTTCATATAACGATCAAAAAATTCTATGGAATCAGAAATGGCCTCACGCTGGACCTCATCTGGCGCATAATCACCATCACTATCTCGCCACACATAGACGAAACCGTGTACGTCATGATCATAACTCTTCCATTCCACGTTTTTACCTGCTTCTGAAAGAAGCTCATAGTTGACTCGGAAAACAGGCTGATTATGGTCTCGGCTTCGACCTTGAACAAATATTGGAGTGTCGATGTGACCAATCCGAGCCATAGCAACTTCTCTATCTATCGCTTCATGCGTTGCTTGCACTGCTAACTGAAGGCTATCTGCATTATAACTATCTGATGTTTCAAGCGATGACATGCCATCTTCACCATACTCTTCTGAACTAATTTCAGAGAGTGATGAAACCTGCCCTCGCGCCATAAAACCTGCAGAAGCAGGTTCAGATGCTATTCCAGCAGCCAGCCCATCATAGATGCTCGTTATTTTCATGAGCATTTCACCAGCATGGCTAACGCCCATCCATCCAACCCTATTGGGATCAATGTAAGGCAGCGCTCCTACATAATCGATAATCCTAATGGCATCTTCGTATTCTAAGGGGGCTCTATTAAATACAGGTCGACCCGACCAAGGCTGCGCCAGCAAGGATTCTCCACCATATACAGGAATCTCTACCTCAGAACGGTAACGTAACCAAGCAACCGCATAACCAGCTGCAAGAAACTGCTCAAGTGTCCAGCCACGGTTATGGCTATAGTCCTTTACGTACTGATACCCCTCACCTCCATTACCAGAAGAAAACAATACAATTGGGAAAGGCCCATCACCTTCTGGCTTACGAAGCCCAATAGGTGTGAGCAACCCATCGTCAGTTGAGATCAGATGGTAAGTCACCGGAATGTCTGATCCAGCTATACCCTCTGTATGATAGATAAGACCATCTTGGGCACCTGCCCCTGAAGATACGATCAATGCAAATAGTAGTGAAACAGACAAAATTAGCTTATGAATTTCTTTCATTATTTCCACCTAAAGGCTTGGGAATGAGACCCTAAACATTAAATATAAAAGTAAGTATAGCCTGACGCCAAACTCACCACCTCACACTGAACTAAAAGTAGGCCAATAAATAGATAACAGATAGCCGACTATCACTACAACGATCAGTGCAAGCAGGCAGGCCCAGAAGCCCTTCACTGCCATTGTTTTAAGATTAATTCCATAACCAGCGGCAACCGCTGGACCTCCAGCTGAGGTTGGCAACATAAAACCGCAGTTTCCTACCGTCGTCACGATGTAAACGAATGGCAAGGGATTTAAACCTAAGCTTTGGAAAGTACTAATCGTGATAGGAACAGTAATAGCAATAGCAGCTGTATTGTTGGTGATTTGAGTCATCAGAATAGTTAGCGCAGCAAAAACGAAAACAGCAAGAAGGCCACCTTCACTAGCGTAAGGCAACAATGCCTCAGCAATGTAACTTGCTGTTCCAGTCTCAGTGAGCACACGCCCCAAAGCTGTACCGCCAGCGAAAAGGTAAAATAGTCCCCACATCATCTTGCCCTGGGCGTACTCCCAGGTCATAAGATTTTCTCCTTTCGTACGCACAAGAAAACAGATGATGGCACAGCATAAAAAGGCATAGGCTGGGGTTAAAGAAGGTATTAACTCAAAGTATAAGGGTCGACTGAACGCAAGAAGTGCAGCGCCTGCAAACAAAAAGAAACCCCATTTTTCCTGGCTACTCATTGCACCAAGAGACTTAAGTTCAGATAAAAAGAAATCGCGAGTACCCTCTATTTCTTTAATCTCTGGTTTGAATGCGAACCGGACATAAATAAATGTCACGATCATGACAGCAAGACTTAAGGGTAAAAAACGTGTCACCCAGGTTGCAAAAAGAAACTCTTCGCCAGTAACCATCTCCTGAATATATTCAACGGTAAGCAGATTAGGCGCCCCACCAAGTGGACTTGTTGCACCTCCTGCACTAGTTCCCCATGCCACTGCTATCACTAATGCAGTACCAAGATTACTCTCCCACAAATCTTCGATACCAATAAATTTCAACATGGCAACGACAATAGGAATCATGGTTGCAGCAACAATAGTGTTAGGCAGAAACGCGCTAAGGATCATTCCAATAGCAAACCAGGACATAATTTGTCGTGTTGTATTCGTGCCGACCCCAATCAATGAGACAAGGGCAATACGCCTATCTAATCCCCATCGTGTCCAACACGTAGTTAAAACATTTGCAGACAAAAGAAGAATTACAAGCTCTGCTGCATAGGCTGGTAAAATTCTGTCTATAGACGCAAAATTAAAAAGAGCAACCGTAGCTAGCGGAAGAAACCCGGTAACTGCAAGGTGAACAGGGCGTGTTATCCACCACAACGCCATCCAAACAAGTAATCCGATGCTACACCTTATCTCATAGGGCAGCTCTAAAATTGGCACTAGTGCAAGGAAAAGAAAAACAAAAGGTCCTGCAATAATATGCAGCATTCTTCGTCTATCCGGGCTAAGGATCAGCTTAGACTGTAACGTCGTAAAAGATTCAGACACTTAAAAACCTGTTGACCTTTTTAAAATAAATAGTTGGATATTTAACAACTTAATAGTAAGAACCCCAAAACGTTATGCCCTGACTTAGCTAACCATAAGTAAATGGGGCTTCGAATAAAGTACTTCTTATTACTTAGCTATCAGCACTAACCTTTGTGGAACGTCGTGAGTCTATCGATAGCCAGTCATGAGACTGTGCGGCAACTAGAATGCAGAAGTAGAGTGTATAGTGCATGTTATTACCAACTGTACCCCACGCCTGTCTAGTTGTGTTACCAAATATCAGAACAAACATCATTAATGCTCCAGTAACAGACAGCCAGTAGGTATACAAACCTAGGGCTAGCAAAGCCCCAAACACTAGCTCAAAAAAGGGCAAAATCCATAAAAATATAGTAACCCACAATGTAGGAAGAAAAGACGGGTTTGCAATATCTGTGAATAACGCTACCTGGCCATCTACCCACGCACCCGTATCACTGATAATTCGCATAAATCCGTGAAAAAACATATTGACGCCCATGGTAATTCTAAGCAGAGCGTATGCCATTTGAAAACGGGACGCTTCAACCAATATTTGCTTAATTCCCACGATGCATCCTCCCTATAAACCTTGTAATTCTATGCGTAATTTGGATAAAGCTTCTCTTGGCTAGGCCTTTGGGTCAAGTAGAAGGATAAATTTAGCAGCAAAAATTAACAAAATTTAGTGGAAATAATTAAAGTTGCCGTTCAAACTCAAGAAATAAGAAAACCTATATTTAATGAGCTAAAGGTTTTCCAGGGGAAATCTTAAGTGAAAAAAAGAAATATTTTTATAGCTGTAAGTCTGCTTACAGCTATAAATGGCGTCTCAATTGAGGCGCATCATGCAAACTCTCTTTATGATAGATCAACAGACATAACCATCTCTGGAACTGTCTCTAAATGGCAATTCATCAACCCTCATGCAGGCCTATGGCTAGACATAATGGGTGAAAATGAAGAGAAACAAGAATGGTCGGCAGAATTTCAAGGAACACTTGACCTTTATCGACACTTCAAATTTAACAAGGACACATTTAAACCAGGTGATGCAATTACTCTTATTGGCCATCCTGCCAGAACCGGCGGCCCAACTATTAGCACACGAATAGTGATCTTTGCTGATGGGACAGAAGTGGATGTGCGGAGCGCTCCAGACTAAATCTATGCTTTTAAATACCCTATCAAAATTTTTGATCTGGTCCCTGGTCTACCTGATGGCCATTGTGACTAAAGCGCAACCTGTTCCTGACTTTTCTGGTGTCTGGCAAAGGAATTTTCCAGGGGCCTCCTCACTCGTTCCTGATCCTCCAATGACTTCATGGGCACAAGAACGCTTTGACCTGGCTAAACCGCTTCATGGTCCCAGAACTGCATCAGCCACTCAATCCAATGCCGCCGAAATGCAGTGCCTGCCAATGGGGTTTCCGGGAACCTACTACCGTCCTAGACCTTTCGAGATTATTCAGCTCCCAAACCGAGTAGTAATGCTTTTTGAAATTAATAATTTCTGGAGAATTGTATATATGGATGGTCGGGATTTCCCAGAAGTGCCTCTACACACTTGGAATGGATACTCCATAGGGCACTACGAAGAAGACACGCTAGTTATCGAGACAAGGAACATACTGGGCTGGGAATCAGAGAATCAACAGCGATGGCTTGATCGCCTTGGCCACCCATTTAGCGACCAAGTAAGAATTATCGAACGAATTCGGCGTGTCGATGCTGAATCGATAGTAAATGAAGTATCTATCCACGACCCTATCGCATATGAAAATGTACTGACCGGTACATTAAACTTTAGAAAAAGAGATTTTGAACTTGCAGAGTTTGTATGTCAGGAACTGATGTTATCTGAATTACCAGAAATGAGACCTGAGTGATTGTTAGGCTCTTTAAAGGATAATCTGACCATGATGCGAACAAAAATTAATATTATTTTGGTTTCGTCTGCCATTTTATTTTTCTTAAGTACAATCATGGGAACACAAGCGCATCACGCTAACTCTGCCTATGATCGTACCAAGTCAATCTCAGTGACTGGTACTGTCTCTAAATGGCAGTTTATAAATCCTCATGTTGGAATTTTTCTGGATGTGGTCAATGAAGAGGGAGAAATTGAAACCTGGTCAGGAGAGTTTCAAAGCGTTCAGGATCTTTATAGGTTTTTTAGCTGGAACAAAGACACATTCAAGCCAGGAGATCAGGTAACAATCATTGGCAACCCTGACAGACGCCCAAATGTTCTCTCAATGTGGACTGAGGCTGTAGAACTTATGGACGGTACCCATATCAATGTAAGAAACGATCCCTGAGGTCTACACCATGAGTGGCTACCGAGTAACAGCAAAAACCATTCTTCTATTAGTTGGGCTAAGTGCTATAACAACCGTATTTGGACAAACACCAGAACTTTCTGGAGTCTGGCAAAGTTTGTGGGGTGGGCGCGGCGGACCAAGATACCCAACACTTGCTTCCCCAGCTCTTGTAAATGAAGAACCTCCGCTTACACAGTGGGGGCAGGACCGGTTTGCTTTAGCAAAGCCAATTCATGGGCCCAATCCCGCTTCCGCTACAGAGTCTAATGCAGCAGAATTACTATGCCTCCCAATGGGGATGCCCCATGCTTACTTTCGACCACGGCCCTTTGAAATTATTCAACTCCCAGATAGGGTTGTAATGCTGTTCGAAACGGATAACTTTTGGCGAGTCATCTACACAGATGGACGAGAATTCCCCGAGATTCCATTACACACATGGAATGGGTATTCCATAGGTCACTACGAAGGAGATACTTTAGTCATTGAAACACGCTATTTTGTTGGCTGGGAATCTGAACAACAACAACGCTGGCTTGATCGTCTTGGCTGGCCTCATAGCGATGAATTACGTCTTATTGAGAGGATTAGACGTATAGATGAACAAACACTAGAGAACAAAATTACCATAGATGACCCAATTGCTTACGAAACACCCTGGAACTCCAGCATCACTTTCACATCTAGAGACTTTGAACTAGCAGAATTCATCTGCCAAGAACTTATGCTATCCGAGCTACCGGAAATGAAACCGGAGCGGTAGCAAATCAACCATCCTTCTTCAGGAGACACCATATGAATATTAAAAGAGCTGCCAGTATTGTCATTGCTCTATGCTGTTTATCTTTAACTATTAGCATTCAAGCGCAACCACCACAGTACAAGTTCGATGCGGAATGGCCTAAGCTGCCTCTGCCAAATCAGTGGTGGATGCAAGGTGTAACCGGTTTATATGTTGATCATGAAGATAATATTTGGGTACTTAATCGCCCGAGCAATCTTAGTAACACTGAAAATTATGCGCAGCTTGACCCTCCCGTAGCAGAGTGCTGCATAGCCCCACCAGCAGTAATTGCATTTGATGTAGAAGGTAATGTCATTCGATCATGGGATACCCAAGAAGGTCATGGAATGATGGTAGATCGGGATGGGCATGTTTGGATTGGCTCCGACACGGTCCGAAAATACACCTTAGACGGTGAATTAGTAGGTGCAATTGAAAGGGTTCCAGAAGCGGAGCCTCCCGAGGGCAAGTACCCACCAGAAACGGAGATCATCGTTGATCAGATTGAAGAAGTTCGAGCAGATGAACCGATGAGGGAGTTATATACCATTGATAATTATCTAAATGGCCGGGTAATGGTTTATGACATGGATACACTAGAGTTCAAGCGTGGATGGGGGGCATATGGGAAACCTCTGAGCGAGATTGGCGTAGTTGCTACTGATGGACCTACTAATGGCGGAGGTGTTGAATTTTACAGCAGCGAATCCCCTGATAGAGATGTTGAGGCCGTTTCATCAGATTTTGTTGGGCATGTGACCTTGGATCTTTCAAATGACGGTTGGGTCTATGTGGCAGATCGACGTGGGAATAGAATTCAGGTTTTCAGCAAGCAGGGAGAATTTCAAAAAGAGTTTTTCCTGGCAACATGGACTCGACAAAGAGGTTCTGCAGGTGGTGTTGCTTTTTCACATGACGCTGATCAGAAGTTTTTGATTATTCCTGATATCCAAAACAATACAATTTGGATTCTTGATCGGGAAGATGGGACTGTTGTAAATCGAGTTGGAAGTGCGGGGGACAACGGCGGTCAGTTCCATGGACTACATATGCTTGACGTAGACTCTAATGGAAACTTATATACTGGTGAGGTACAGCAGGGAGAACGAGTTCAACGTTTTCGCTTAATAAATTAGAAAAAAATAAATCTAGAATGCGTCATATAAATTAGGGGAAAAAGTGAAGAAGAACTACCTACGATCAGGCAGACTGCTTGTCTTACTCCTTATAGGTCTAATAAGCATTAACGGTTGGGGACAGTCAAACGATCGTCACTTAAAAATAATTTTGGTATCAGGAGCTACTGGTACTCAAGGTGGTGCGGTTGCTCGAGAGTTAATACAACGTGGTTACAGTGTTAGGGGACTTACACGAAACACAAACAGTGAAGCATCCCAAGCCCTACAAGCGCTTGGCATACAGATGGTTCAGGGTGACTTTGATGATCCGGTTTCCTTAGACAGAGCGCTGGAAGGCGCTTACGGTGCCTTCTCTGTACAGCAATACCGTGGCGTAGGCATTGATGGGGAAATTCGACAGGGTAAAGCCTTTGCTGATGCTGCTAAGCGGGCAGAAATAAAGCACTTCATTTATACCTCAGTAGCAAAAGCCCCACTAAGAACAGGTGTTCCACAATTTGAAAGTAAACTGGTGATAGAGAACTATATTCAATCGCTTGAAATTCCATACACGATTGTACGTCCTGCAAGTTTCATGAGTACTGTTGAAGTATGGCGAACAGATGCTCAAGGAGGAGAGTTTAGCGGACCTCAACTACCCGAATTCGAGCGAGTATTTGTGGCTCCCTCAGATATTGGACGTTTTGTTGCAGAAGCTTTTGATTATCCTTCCGATTGGCTAGGAAAAACTCTTTCAATTGCCAGTGACCGAACAACTTATGCAGGTATAGCAGAAGCTATGAGCCGCGTTATGAACAGACCAGTCGTTTACAACCAAATGCCTTGGGAAGAATTTACTGCCTCAGCCTCTCCGATAGCCATCGCTGCAACTACTTGGTACAGAGATAACATTGATCCTATTAATGTGGCGGCACTCCGTGAAGAATTCTCTTGGCTATTAACATTTGAAGAATATTTAATTGAAGCAGGATGGAGCGAATAAAGCTGTGTCTAAACCTATGGGTCCTCGTGAACGTCTACCTTACAGTGCAATTATAGATCGGCCCCGGTTACCACTGCCTAATAATGGTCGCATAGCGGTGTGGACAATAGTTAACGTAGAAGAATGGTCAATTGATTATCCAATGCCCCGTCAAGTCTTATCACCACCCCGTGGGGAGCCTCTGGTCCCCGATCTAGCTAACTGGGCATGGCATGAGTATGGAATGCGTGTTGGCTTTTGGCGAATACTTGAAACTATTCAGTCTATAGGGCAACGGGCAACACTGGCCACCAATGGTTCGGTATGTAAAACCTATCCCCGCATTATAGAAGCGGCATTAGAGGCTAATTGGGAAATTATGGGGCATGGCTTTTTACAAGGACCGATGCATAAAGTTCCGGATCAGCGACAAGCTATACGCGATACCATAGAAGCTATTCGTCGTGTAGCTGGTAAACCTCCACGTGGATGGGAAAGCCCCGGGTTAACAGAAACGTTCGAAACCCCAGACTTGTTAGCCGAAGAAGGAATTGAATATATCGCTGACTGGGTGGTAGATGATCAACCGGTAGAGATAACTACAACTGCAGGCCCACTAATATCAGTACCTTATACCGTTGAAGTTAATGACATTCCCATGATGGCATTACAACAACATACTTCTGACATCTTCTTAAAACGGGGAATTGATCACTTTGATCGGCTTTATGAGGAAGGAGCTGAACACACTCGCATAATGGCAATCAGTGTGCATCCATTCTTAAGCGGAGCTCCTCACCGCATCAAGTATCTTGCAGAACTATATGATTATATTCTTTCTAAACCCGATGTTTGTATGATGACAGGTGAAGAGGTTCTTGACTGGTATAAAACTGTCCGTTAATTATGAGCCCTGAATACCGCCGGCTTCCTTCTTATAATTGCTGTCTATATACCAACACATGTAGTCAATCATTGTTATTGGTTCGAATCTAGCTGGGTTTTTGGAAGATAAACAAGACTCAAAAGGCACGGCAAGCGTATCTGGATTTGGATTAAAAAACATTGCCATTGAATATCGATCTTCAACTGGCGGTATTACTCGATGAGGAGTTGCTAAAAAACGTCCGTTTGACCAGCGGTTTAAAAATTCTCCTGTATTTATGATTATTCCATTCTCAACTGGAACTGCTGGAATCCAGTCACCCTTCTGACTCAAAATCTCCAAACCACTCACATTAGACATTGGCAGTAAAGTGATAAAACCATGATCTGAGTGGGGTGAAATTCCAAACTGATTGTCGTTTGACTCTACAGCTGGATAGTAAGTATTACGTGTCCACCAAGTAGGCCTAGTAAAGAAGGGGTCAAAATAGTTAGCTGGTAAATCAAGCGCTAAGGCATAAAGAGGTAGCATCGCATAACCAAGCTTTGCTAGAGCCTCCTGATAACCAATCATGGCATCGCGAAATACAGGCAATCCTTTCGGCCATTGGTTGGGACCTACGAATCTCAGCCCATTACGAATATCAGGATCATTAGTAGCTCTCTCACGGGCAATAGTTATAGTCTCATTCAGGTCCTTCTGAGTGTTCTTATTAAATTTTGATGTTACATAAACAGTTGAGCGTATAGGAACATAGCCTACAGAATTTTGATCTATTTTAACCTCTAGTTTCTCATTCAGCGGCAAGGAAAAAAACTGCCGTAATGCCTGATATCCTTGATCAATAGGAGATTGGGGCACGCCATGATTCACAACGGTATAGAACCCAATATTTTCCTGGATATCTCGTAACTTAGCTGCTAAGGCATTCCGTGCAGTAATACTGCCGGCTAAATAGTCGCCTAAATCGAGAGTAGGTATCATTTTTTTACCATGTACTTAGTGGCTTAATGAAATATCAATGGTATACATAATTCTATAGGAATATTATTCCTTTAATATAAAATCAAACTCTTGTTAGTATCGGAAATAAGACTAACAACTTATACATATTGGAGCGCTAATTAAATGTCAAACAAGACTTGGAATGTCTACCTTTCTGGAGAAATTCACTCTGACTGGAGGGACCAGATCATGGAAGGATCAAAGGCTATCAAACTTCCTGTAACTTTTACTGGCCCAGTTACAGATCATGATGCTAGCGATTTGTGTGGCGTTAAAATACTTGGTGAAGAGACACAACAATTTTGGCAAGATCGTAAAGGTGCTGGCATTAATGCTATTCGTACATCTAGTCTGATTAGTCAAGCCGATATAGTGATAGTGAGGTTTGGCGCAAAGTTTAAGCAATGGAATGCTGCTTTTGATGCAGGCTATGCTGCCGCACTGAATAAGCCATTGATCATCATGCATGAAGAAGAACATAACCACGCATTAAAAGAGGTGGATGCTGCTGCTAATGCGACGGCTCGAAGTCCGGATCAGATAGTAGATATTTTGGCATACGTCATTAACGGCTAATAATTAATATTAATCGTTTAGAAAACCTCGCCTATCTGCAACTCATAGGGTTATTAATAACACCACGCCAGCCTTGGCAAAAGATGCAAGGCTGGCGATATGTTGGATATTAATCGAGAAATTAGAGCTATAAAATCTCTTCAAAAAAATTAGTCATTGCCTGCCAAGATCTTTGATAGGCAGACTCACTGTAGCTCATTCCATTATCGGGATCATTAGCTGAGGGGTGAGTAAATGCGTGGCAAGTATTACCATACCCATGTATCTGCCAGTCTGCTCCGGCAGCTTTCATCTCAGCAGCAAATGAAACAGCTTGATCAGGCGTTGCCATAGGATCATCCCACCCATGTAGGGCCAAAACCTTAGTCTGTATTTTATTTCCTTCTGTATTGCCAGGCGGAAAAAAGAGCCCATGGAAACTGACTACACCTTGAATCGAAGCGCCCACACGCGCCATATCTAAAACACATAAGCCGCCAAAACAATATCCAATAGCTGCCATTTTTGAAGCATCCACATTTTCTTGGGCGCGTGCCACATCGGATGCGTGTATTAATCGGTTCTGTAACATAGCCCGATCATCTAAAAATGGTTGCATAAGGCCTGCATTCTCCTCTGTACTATTACCTCGCACACCCTTACCGTACAGATCTATACAAAAGGCCGAATATCCGAGTTCGGCTAAGTTCCGTGCATTCGTCTGCTCATAATCGGTTAAGCCCGCCCATGCATGGGCAACAAGAACACAGGGAGCGGGTTTCTTAGAAGCATCATTCCATGCAAAATAACCTTCAAAGGTTTTACCATCCTGATCATAGTCCACAGTCTTAGCTTGAATTGTCATGAATAATTACTCTCCTAAGTAGATAACATTAAAAACTCTTATTTTTTATAGGCATTAGGGCTGAAGATCCTCAGCTCGACTTAACTGCCGAAAGTACTCCGCTACAACGTCTTCGTACTCCTGCGAAATATTAACAGGCGTCTGTGTGCGAACGGCAGATTCCTCAAATCCATATCCACCTGTAGTCAATTGCAACTCCAGTTGCTCAACAAGGCTCAACATTGCAAGATACTCCTGCTCTAGCAACTCGGGATTACCCCCTAAATTACCTCGCAGTGCATCAGCTAAGCGCCTTACAGCCTCTAACTCCTCAACAGTCAGTCCATCTGCACGAAGCCTTGTACCTAAAACAAGAAGATCACGCCCAGCTTCCTGCAATCTATCCTCTAACTCAGCATAGGCCTGCGAGTTTGGAGTCAATGAGCGAGTTGGATCCCAGAAACCTAGTCCCCTTCCATTCTCATTGATACCTCCGCCTCCACCGCTTAACTGATTGCTTCCTGATTGTCCGCCAGCTGCTGGTTGGTCTTGGGTGCTAGCCTGCTGACCCTGTTGCCCTGTAATAGGATTTTGTAAATCTGCCAAATCCCTCCTTAGTTCCTGTAGCTCTGCAACAAGCTCTGATGTTGGGTTCTGTTCTGCTTGTTGTCCATCGCGTGCCTCGCGACTAGCAGTTGCAAGAGCCTGTTCTGTGTCTCGACGGAGATCATCAAGTGCAGTTGTGACAATACCTTCAAATGGTGAAAGTTCATCAGCAAGTCCTCTACGAATCATTTCCCCAGCATAAGCTAGGCGTCTTACAGCTTGGGTCCTTTGCAAATCAGAGAGTGCATCACTGAGTTGAGCAGATGCATCAGGTGTTTGATCTCTATATCTTTGCGAAACACGCTGCATTTCCTCCTCAAGTTCTTCTAGATCTGCCTGCATTAGCCATTTTCTCTCAGCTAATTCAATCGTTTCTTCATCACTAAGAGGATTTTCTCGAACTCCATCATCATCTCTATTCTCCAAAGCCTCACGTGCAACTTGCTGTAGCTCTGCAGCCAATCTTCTTTGTTCATTCAACAGCAATTCGGCGCGCTCGGAAAGATCTGAGAAAATCTCTTCTGCATCTGCTTGTCTTTGAGCTGTCAACTGCTCAAGTGCTCGATCCAGCTGACGACGTGCCTGCTCAACAGCTCTCTGGTTTTGATCTTGATCCATGCCATTCTGTGCCTGTGCACGATCCATTGCCTGGAGCGCATTATCCAGTTGGCGAATCGCCCCGGACGTCGCATCACCCTGCGTGCTTTGCCCTGATTGCTGCTGAGCTGATTGCT
>DJLG01000173.1:0-17332 GCA_002434915.1 Proteobacteria bacterium UBA6522 | reverse complement strand
TGATTGCTGCTGAGCTGATTGCTGACGGAGCTGTTCTAATTGACTACGTAGCTCTTCCGTCTCTCGCCTTAGTTCTTCTTGACGCCAGCGCTCCTCCTCAGTCAGAGCCTGTTGTTGGTTAGCCTGACGGGCCAGACTTTCTTGCCGATTCGCAAGCTCCCGTAGCTTGGCAATTGCCTCATCCACCTCGGCTTCTGGCGTATCAAAAGAGGTAGGCGACTCTGTTTCATACTGATTCTTTTCGAGGTCCATCTCAAGCTCAAAAAGTTCGGCTAAATCACGACCAGCAAAACCACCAGGTCCACCTCCACCACCTTGTTGAGAAGACACCTGGATATCTGTAAAAACTGCCTCGGCCTTTAATAAATATTGCAAGGCTTCCTGTTCAGAAGGAACCGCATCATCAAATTCTAAATCTACCAAACGCTCCGCTGCAGGTATCATAGCCTCAGCAGCACTCTCAAGGCTTTGTACAAAAATCTGAATCTGCTCATCAACACTCGTTAGCTGCCGAGCTCGAGTACGATTGGCAAGTGTTCGAGCCTGATCTGCAAGAGTTCTCTGTAATTCAGACAACATCTGCGCGTTATCCTGGAGTTGCTGTTCATCCTGGAAACCAGTCTGTTCCTCTTTTTCCCTTATTAAATTCCACGTCGCAAGTAGTATTTCTTTTTGACGCTGAGAAATTTCATTCTGTTGTTGACCGCCACCGCCACCGCCACCGCCACCGCTCTGCATAGACTGCGAATAACTGCGATCAAAGGGTTGCACCTCGACAAAAAATAAATCCGTACGCTCAGACGTATCCCGATCATGCGCTTCTGCGTAATAGGAAATAAGGTCTCCTGGCACAAGGTTTGTAGTAATTGTCTCGTTGTTCGTTTCACTTGCTGTTAATAAATCTAACAAGTCACTCGAACCAACTGTCTTCCCCATCTCCTCAAGATAGAGAATCTCTTCACTCAACGTATAAGTACCACCTGCATCTAGCTCCACAACATTCCAATCACCACCATTAACGGCATAATGCAATTCTAGTCTGTCTAAACTGAAATCATCAGTAGCTTCAACTCGTATAGATACTTCTTCAATGTTGCTAGCCTTCCAGTCACGTCCAGGCTTCATAACCTTGACGACTGGCTTATTGTCGGGAACAACATCAATAAAGTAATCGTCTGAGAGCCTCACTGGATCAGAATTAAAGAAAGTGGATACGTAGTACTCACCATCCTCTTCAACCTCTAGGGTAGTCGTTGCAGTTGGTCCTGCAGTCACCATAGATAATGTTTGTCCGTTAACATTCAGTTCAGCGCCATCGAGGGGTTGGTCTGTTGTTACCTCAACCTCAACTCGCGTGCCTGCTACCGCACGAATATCTCCACCCACACTCACCACTTCAGACTCTAACTCCGTCCATCTTGGATAATGGTATGTCAACCTAACATTACTGACTCTTGGAAGATCAACTACCTCAATTGAATATTCCGCACTGTGTACACCTGCAGAAACCACGTAGTAACGGAATGGTTCACGAATTCCAAAAAAAGTGAATTCAAAGCCATCATCTGCACTAGTCAGCATAGGAGCAGTTTCCCACTCTTCATTTCCCTCAAAAAGAGCAAATACTTGGGCCCCAGACGGATCAAAACCCTCAGCATTAGCGTCAACAAAAAGATCGCCCCCTCTTCGTACAGCACTGTTACCTGGGTTTACAGTAATTCTTTGTGGTGGCAACGTGTCAGACAGGGCCCATCCAGCCCAAAGATGGCGAGCACCATATCTCCAATTATCTGGCCCAAAAGAACCGACCCAAACAAGCACTGCAAGTGCGATAAAACCAAAAACTGCAGGGACTGTTATCTCCCAGCTAGGGATTCTTAATGAGACAGGTATCTTTCGCGCAAAAGCCAAAGCATCTTCAGCCAGAAGGCCAAGAAATGGAGAACGCTGTTCCAAGTTCTCATCATTTTGAGACGAAAGTTGATCATAGGTTTCAATACGACCATCAAAATCCGGAGCTCTCTTTTCTATCTCAGGAATACCACGGGTCGAACGTAAGACTCGCAAGGGGTATACGAAAAGTGCTATTAAGATTACGGCCAACAAAAACACCAATGCCACACGAGCCCCACCCATGAGTCCGGGAGGAAAGGCTTGGCGCGTTCCGATAAAAACTGCCAATAAAGTAACTACTAATGCAGTAAAACATAGTGCCGCTAGGCCTCGAGCGACAATTAATGTTCTTAAGCGCTGACGAAACTCACCAAGGTATTGTTCAAGTTGTGTTCGTGGGGTCATGCTGCAATTCCTCTTCGCACACTAAGATGCCAGTTTCCGACCCAGGATTCCACGATAACTAGAGCCAAAAGCAAAAAGAGGATCAAGGGCCAGAGATCTGTAGATGCATCATCAACGATTTCCATGCTTCCTCCTGCATCTTGTACAGGCCCTGAACCAAGCTCACTCCATCGAATAAATCCGTTATCAGGCATTGAAGTCACATCCGACTCCTGTGCATCTATATTGACTGCTACAGACTCGGTTTGCCCCGAAGCCAATACCTCATAAAAGCCAATTTGATCAACAATTACCTCGCCACCCGCACCTGCGCCCGCTAAACCAAGAGCTGTTTCTCCATCAGGCCTAAATATCTGTCCACCAGAAAACCCCATTGACCGAGATGAGAGAGTGCCGCCTAATCTGGCAACAGTACTAATACGGTCATCGCCTGCCATATAAGAAGAAAGCTGTGCCATAAATGGAACAAATACCGGCTGTAAAGGCAAATCATTCCATTCTCTATCTAGAGAGGAAGTAAAAATCAGGGCACGTCCCTCGCCTATAGGATGCTCTATGAGCAATGGCGAACCATCCTCAAGCCGCATAAGAACCGTATCAGATGACTGAGT
Organism: Proteobacteria bacterium UBA6522; assembly: GCA_002434915.1. Classification (GTDB taxonomy): domain Bacteria; phylum Pseudomonadota; class Gammaproteobacteria; order Steroidobacterales; family Rariloculaceae; genus UBA6522. Next base: position 14,423 of record DJLG01000173.1, on the reverse strand, counting down.
CTCTACTGGAATATGGCGATAAAACCTCGCTGATCTTAGCTCTTCTAACTGTCTAAGTACTGAATGTGAACTGTCCACATTTCCAACAGATAGAAATCCTCCATCCTCAACCCTGAACTGCGAGAAAGAACCGAGACTATGTCCGGTTATTGGCAAAGAATTTAGACCTGCTGAACGCTGGGACAACGCCATAAAAACAGCCCCACCAGATTCTACATAATCACTGAGAACCACAGAATCATTCTCTACTAATACACCAGCATCAGCGATTACGATAAATACGTAATTTTCAAGAGATTGGCTAGTCAGTTCCACTGGTGAAATTTGCTGAATCTCATAGACCTGAGCAGCTAACGTCTGGAGTGCTGATGTCAAAAATAATGAGGAGCTATCCCGATTATTACTACTGACCAAAAGAATAGGCCGAGGTATAGGCTGTTTCACAACCAAGTATCGCTCATCATCTAACGTTAGTTCATCATTAGGGCTTAGCTCTGCAACAACTTGATTTATTCCAGTAGAAAGGTCTACCCCAATAAAATTGACTTGTGCAGTCTGACCCGCTCCAACAGAAACATTTTGTGTTGCAACCTCTGTTCCGTTTAGTCGCAATGTAACGGTTCTCTCTACATCCTGTTCAGAATATCCACGAAGGCTAGCAGTTAATTCACCTGATAATGCTGACCAGACAAGTCCGTCTAAAGCCCAGTTTTCTTCTCCCGCGACCGATATGTTATGAACTACCAATTCTAATGAAGTACGAGGGGCTAAATCAGCAAAACGCGTGGGCAAGGCGCTCTGTTGTGCGTCTGTGATGATATGCAAAACCACTGGCAACTCTGCTCCACGAAGCAAACTTTCCATCGAACTCATCAATTGCCCATAATCAATACGAAAAGGACCTGGCTCAGCAATATTTATAGCCTGACGAATTGGAGCACGCTCAAGTGAAGGTTCTGCAAGAATCTCAATAATCCTATCAGCAGCAACCACCTGAACAACATCAGAATTATCCAGATCATTGATAATTGTGTCAGCTGTTGCTTGAGCGCGTTCCCAACGATTGCCAAGGGACATAGATGCAGAGCGATCCATAACAATTACATTAAGTCTTGCAGTTTCAGCTACTATGTTTTGAAGACTCCCTTCTAAAGCAAGCCCAGCAAATCCCAGAGCTAAGAGGGACAACACACCAACCCTTAGCGAAAACAACAACAAATATTTTAACTTCTTGGCTAAAACACGTCTTGGCTCGCCTGGCTCCAGAAACATTACCGAACTGAAGGGTTGTCGGTTTGGATTCTCAGAAGACAAGCGATGTAACCAAATCGGCACACCAATAGCCAATAGGCCAAAAAGGAATGCGGGAGCGAGCAGGGTCATCTGCCTCGACCCTGACGAAACAGCAAATAATTTTTTAAAGCAATATCAAGTGGATCAGTTGTGTTGACTAACACATGATCTGTTCCCACCCCGGAAGCACTGCTATGAATAGTATCAATATGCTCTTGAAGTTTGTTTCTGTATCGAGAACGCATAAACGTCGGTGATACTTCCATAGCCTCACCAGTTTCCATATCCTCCATTAATGCAGATTCTCGCAATTCCGGATCAAGCTCCTGCGGATCAAGCAGTTGAAACAATGCAACATCTTGCCCCTGATAAGCTAGCGGTTGAACGCCCTTTATCATTGCTTCTGGATCACAATAAAAATCTGAAATAACGACTACTAATCCTCTCCCACGCTCGAACTGATGAAACTTTTCAAATGGCACGTTTAAATTAGTACCCGTTCCAGGTGAAGCACGGTCAATCGCATGCAATATGCCACTTAAACTTCCAAGTCGTGACGACGCTGGGCGATATTCGCGAACTTCTTCGTCAAAAACTATCAAACCAACCGCATCATGCTGCTGAGCTGCAAGGTAGGCCAATGTTGCAGCCAGAAACTTTGCATACTGCAATTTTGAAACTGGCCCAGAGCTATATCCCATAGACGCACTGGAATCGAGAAGTATCACTAGTCTGGTATTAGTCTCCCCCAGATACCTTTTAATATATGTGCGCTCAGTCCTAGCATAAACATTCCAATCTACAAAACGAGGATCATCACCTTCCGCATAGGCTTTATATTCAGCAAACTCCTGACTGAATCCAAAAAAAGGTGAACGATGAAGGCCATTAAGAAATCCGTGAACGGCCGCACGTGCAACTAGTTCAAGGTTTGATAGACTGGCTAACACCTCAGGATGGAGAAGGTTTTGAATATCTCCTGACTCTCTTCTAGCTATTCCAGGCACAGCCAAACCTTACCCTGTTTTTGATGTACGGCCGGTGGCATCAACCGTCTCAGTTAGCTGAGTCAAAATATCATCCACGCTTACTTTGTCTGATTCAGCGAAGTAATTTGTAAGGACACGGTGTCTCATAACAGGTAATACAAGAGCTGCAATATCATCCTGAGTCACGTGATAACGGCCCATCATCAAAGCCCTAGCCTTAGCGGCCAAAGATAGAAACATCGTTGCACGCACACTAGCCCCATATTGCACATAACGTTTTACAATTTCTGGCGCTATCGGGTCATCAGGGCGCGTCGAACGAACCAGGTTCACAGCAAAACGACTTACGGTATCGGATATTGGGACTTGGCGAACAAGCGCTTGGAACTGTAGGATTTGTTCTGGCGTAGTAACAGCGCCTACCTCTGGAACATCCATCCGAGTCGTAAACCGCTCAACAACAGCAAGCTCATCATCATCGCTGAGATAATCCAAAATGACATTAAACAAAAATCGATCCAATTGCGCCTCTGGAAGTGGATAAGTCCCCTCCAGTTCAATTGGGTTTTGTGTCGCTAAAACAAAAAATGGAGGGGCTATCTGATGCACACTACCGCGAACTGTCACCGTTTTCTCCTGCATGGCTTCTAGCAGTGCAGACTGGGTTTTAGGAGGTGTTCGATTTATCTCATCCGCTAATAAAACATTAGCGAAAAGTGGTCCAGGCACAAACGTCCAAGTTCTACGACCATTGGCGTCTTCTTCGATAATATCGGTACCCGTCACATCAGTAGGCATCAAGTCTGGCGTGAACTGAATACGCTTAAATGAAAGGCCTAGAGCAGAAGCAAGCGTTCTTACAAGTAATGTTTTTGCTGTACCCGGCATTCCGGTAATCAGACAATGTCCACCTACCAAAAGTGTCATTAAAAGGTTGTCTACAACCTCCTCTTGTCCAATAATGACCTTACCTACCTCAATACGAATACTCTCTAAAGAACCCTTAAATGTCTCAATCAAGGTTCGGGCTTCTTCAGTATCAAGCTGGCTAACTGTTTCAGAACTCAACGTAGGATCTCCAATAGCAATTGCTGGGCCTCCCTATAATGAGGGGCGGTTTCCAAAGCATACAATAAATGTTCTCTAGTCTTTTCTTCGTTTTCAAGTTGTCTATAGGCCGTCGCCAATCGATAGTGAGCGGCTGCCTCATCGTGGGGCTTCATCGCTAGCAATGACGAGTACTCGCGCAACGCAAGCTCCCCCTTTTCGGACTCAAGCAACCAGTCGCCAAGCTTGGTATGGAGAGACTCATCTAGCGGCGCAGAAAAAATCACATCATTTAAAACAGCAATCGCATCATCGGGACGATTTGACTGATATAACCAGTCTGCGAGCTGATGTAAAACTCTAGGCTCGTAACCACCGAGTCTCCAATATTCCTCTAACCTGTCAATCGCAGCCCCTGCCTGCCCTAACTCTTCATGTGCCTTAGCATTTAGGATATAGACATCGCCCTCCTCAACATAGCCAGGATATAGTTGTATTGAGGCAGAGCTCAATGCTAATACACGATTCCAATCACCTTCATTGGCAGCCTCGTGAGCTAATTGTGTTTGCTCTTTCCAATCATCTAACACATCGAGTGTAGGCCGAAATGCAGACTCAACAAATGAATTAAAGCCTAAATCAAATTGACTTGGAGTCACTCCTAATCCTTCCTCAATAGCTTCACCAGTATCAGCGCCATCCCGATATAACTGAAGCAAATCAACAAGTCCCTGTTGTCCCCAGTCACGTTCAATGTACTGACATATCAGCCCCGCCTGCATATAGGAAACCATAATCTGTCCCTGGTATTCAGGACGAATGAATCCTCTATCAATATCTAAGATAGATAGAAACTTTTCCTCTTTCATTGCATCAAGAACATGCATTGGAATGTGGCGGCCTGGCCTGGGTCCAGTAGACCATTCCTCAAATACCGATACACCCTCACTAAACCACCTAGGAACTAGATGATTTGTTGCTTCCAGTGTGAATACATGTGCCATCTCATGCCAAAGAGTCGTGCCCCAATGAAACTCACCTTCACCTCGACCTGATGGACTATCCATTGCTACAAGGTACCCAAATGCCACACCCAAAAGCCCAATGCCGGGCAATCCAGATGTCCTAACGGCAAAATCATCGTGATCTGGATATAACTCAGCCACCACTGGTTCGCGTAGCTCAAACTGATAACGTTTTGTAAATGCTTGGATACTGTCTGCCACAAGCTTGGTCACATAGGCCTCGATAATTGGCGCCTCATCATTATGCAGGCGTAAAATCATTCCTGGCCTATCATCAAGCAAGGTATCACTGTCCAGGGGTGGTAAATCTCTGTGTAAAACCTGAAAATTCTCTAGGCTATCGATAAGTCGCAAAGTATTTACGATCTGAGCACTGTAAGGATCTCCCTGGTATGCAAGAGACAGATGGTGTTGCGCTTCATCAACGCGATTCTGTCGAAGCAAGTTAATGCCAAGTTCAGTATGCGCAGACCAGAGATTGGGCTGTATTCGCACAGCATCAAAAAGCAGTGCTATAGCCTCCCGATAGCGTCTTGTAATTACATAAAAATGTGCTGGTATTGCAAAAATTTCTCCGTATTGTGGATTAAAATCTAAAGCCCGTTGAGTCCACTCGCTCTCAGTTACACCTCTTAGAAGATCAGAAGATGCCTTAAGAGCGTAGACCTCTAAAGGAGGGAGGTTTTTTATCTCAGCTATTCTAAGCGCCTCATCTAGAGACTCGTTTGCCGCTTCCAGCGAGCCATCCTCGAGACTCATACGAGCTCTCAATAATTGAGCTTCGAGCTGCAATGAGTCCGCCTCTAGTACAGCCTCAACCAGGGCATTAGCTCTATCCTCAAACCGACCAGTAGCAACCGTTGCTAAACCAAGTTTTGCTGGCAAGTATTCTGAATTGAGTTCTAGCGCCTCCTGAAAAAGCTTAATAGCATCACTATTTTGATGAGTCATTAGAAATAGACGTGCCCAACGAGTCCTGGCACGCGGAGATTCAGGGTCAATTTCTACGGCAGTTCTAAAATAGGCATTAGCAGCTTGTAGGTCACCCATCTGCCAAGCTGCTTCTGCCCTAATGAGAGCATCTGCGCTATCCGTTAAAAGAGATGCATAGCAACTGTTGGCTTCAAAACGCTGGCCACTGTGCAATAGCTCATCACAAACTCTCAGTGCAGGGTCTCTATCTGCAGAATAGTCGAAGGACTGAGCCCCAGCCTGGTGAATACCAATAAAACATAGACTTACTATTATAAAAAACTGTTTCACTTCTCAGTCAATTCCACGAATCTCATCTATCTCGCGCTGAACCAACGCTAATTCCAAAAGCAAACCTTGAAGCTCATCAAAATAAACCACACTATCCATATTTTCTCGACTCTGGCGCAGGGCCCCTATCTCGCCCTCCAACGCATTCAACTGATCCATAAGAACCTCAAGCTCTGCAGTAGTTGCAATTCGTTCCTCAAGAAGAGAAACATTTAAGGTTGCAGACATTTCACCTACAAGCGCTGGATGTTCTGTTGCTAATAGGCCTTCACTTTCATAGCTGTCTGCAACCTTACTTGCAGCAAAATCAAATGCCTCTTGAACAGTAATTGCACCATTTTTATTGATGTCTGCTTCATTACTTGAAAGTGCAGCTGACCAATACGTACCAAAACGGGTGGCATTACGTTCACCCGCACTCTTTGTTGCCGTAATGAGGGTACGCCCTTCGGTCAACCATGAGTCGAGCACAGCGCCACTTGCGCTAGTCGCATTTACAACTACTTGTCGACTTGCTGGTATATCTTTCAACAAAGAAGAAAGCGTCTCACCATCAATATCTGGACCCGGCAAATTAAACTTGTACTGTTCGCCATCATGGGTGCCATGCCCGACAAGAAAGACTGCAAGCTGATCAGTAGACATTACTACCTCAGATAATCTCTGCAACTCTAAAATCAGAGCATCACGGTTCGCACTGTCCCCTTTTAGAAGAGAAATTCTGGAATCATCACCATTTGAGCGGCGCGCCGCCTGGGCCATGGATTCAACCTGCAATTCAAAGCGCTCTTCATAACGCGGCTCTCCACCCAAACCAGCAACAATTAGGTAATACAGCTCAGCTTTTGCACTGCTTGTTAAACAAAACGTAGTAACAAAAAAACACGTCAAAGCAGCTCTCATAAACGTCCCCAATACAATCTCAACATCCACTCCCCGGCCTTGAGCAACATAAGTAGTAGAAAGTTGAATGGCATATTCCAGAGATCAAGTAACTCACGCTCAAGAATTCCAGCTTCTGAAAACTGGATAGCTTCAGGAAGCTGGTCTACATCATTTAAAGTGAAATATCTTCCACCGCTTAGAGCAGAAATTCTATCTAGTAACAGCCTATTTTGTTCAATTTGAAAATGCTCGGATACCCCATTTGCTCGCCGCACTGCGGCCTGAGCAGTACCTAGAGATTGTTCGCCTATATCAGCTGTAGCTTCAAACTGGTAAAGCCCAGTCTCATCAGCTTGCACTGTGGCTTCATATGCACCAGCCTCGCCTGGAATGGGACTCATTTCAATTGTTGAAGGAGCAGAGAAGTCCCGTCTTACCATAAGAGAAACTGCTGCATTAGGTACGGGCTCAAAAGACCCTCCCTGAACTTGTGCACGTAGGGTTATCTCATCCCTATCTCCATAAAAATTCCGTCCTGCAGTAAGACTAATTGTACTAGGTGTTGCTGAAACAAGAGCCCGCAAAATCTGACGCCAGAAGATCTCATGCCTTTGGTCCTCAGAAGGCAGTTGCATTTGCCAACGCCAAGTTCCACCACTGGCAAGAATATACGCACCACCTCTCCCGAAACGCTGCTGGACTAGTAGCGGCTGCTGTGTCCCCCTAACATCTGCTTCAAGCAAAGTTATTGCACCAGGTTTTACCTGGCCTAGGTACTGAAAATCGGCGATTTCAGGCATCTCAGCCCAAAGCTGGAGATTCTCTTCAGCATCAGAATCAAGGCTTGTTAGAAGTGACTCCTCGCCCTCAGACGTCAAAGACACTTTCACTGGAACTCGAACAAAACTCGCTGCATTAATATCGGGAAGCTGTGCGGGCAACACCTCTGCAACAACGCTATTACCCCAGCCGCCATCAGCAAGTCCTCTGCGCCCACCTAACATGAGAAGACTGCCACCCCGTTCACTAACAAATTCTTGGATCCAACCCTGTTGCTCCTCAGTGAGTTCTGCAGCAGCAAAACTACCAATAATCAAAGCGTCATAAACAAAAAGATCTTCGCGCGTCTCTGGAAAACCATTTTCCAACTCCTCCTGACTTTCAATTCCCTGACGGTAAAACTTGTTCGGGGTAGTTCGTAGAAGGCTTGCCAGTCTGATTGGTGAATCCTCTTCCAAGGCTCGACGTATAAATTTATATTCCCAGCGAGGTTCCCCTTCTACATAAAGGATGCGTCGGCGATCCTCTGGTACTTGGATTGTTCTGTACTGTGTGTTGTTTATTGTGTTGCTCTCCCCAGTGAGAGGGTCTAAAACAAACCGCAAATCTCTAACACCAGCCTCTCCAATATCAAACTCGACCCAATGCATGGTGAGATCAACCCCTGATACAAGCTCTATTTCCTCAGAGGCTAAAATAGAATCCCCATCGTATATTCGGAGTCGAGTTTGAGCAGGTACTGAATGTCTTACGCTAATCTGGGCACTAACACGCGAACCCACCATGGCCTGAGCTGTTAGTGATACCTCTTGGAGTTCAATATCCTCAGCAATTACTTCACGTCCAACACCCACCGTATGAACAGGCACTCCATAACCACTAATTTCTGCGAGCTGAGCGTCGGTCAATGTCTCTGAATTATCAACTCCATCGCTAACAAGGACGACAGCCCCGAGCGCTGAAGAACGCGCCTCTCGAAGCACATTAACCAGCGCATCGCCAATATGCGTAGCATCTCCAGGCGCAGGTACCTCAGCAAGATCTTCTATCTCTTCCAGTTCTGAGGAAAATGCATACAATCTTGTTTCTAAACTGCTAGACAGTTCAGTTAAAACCCCTCCACTTAGAGATGTGACTGCTTGTTGCAATCTGGAAGCTTCGCCTTGTCCATAGCTCATGCTAGCCGAGGTATCTAACACAACTGCAACTGAATTCTCTTGAGGACTAAGCGTTTGGGTAGAAAGTGAAGGCTGCCACAAGATAGTCAATAAGACTGCAATCATCGATACCTGAAAAAAACCTAAGGCCAACAGTTTGCCTGGGTGTAACACGCCCTTCCGCTGCATAAGGCTATAACCAATAGCCATTGCTGCGCTCAACGTTAGTACTACCAACACCCAGAGAGGCCATTCCCGGGCAAACAAAAACTCGCTGTTTTCAAATGTTGTACGCGAATATTTAAATAAGAACTCAAACAATTTTTTATTTCTTTTATCTAAAAGGGCCCTGTTCCTATATAAGGGCTAAATTAAACCTTAGGGAACAACAAAAACATTTCTTAACCGATCATATCACCATGGAACAGCTCTTGAGACATTGCCTTATTCATTTAGAATGAATAAGGCTAAAGGTAACTAAATACACTGATCAATCAAAACTCATACGCCATGCTATCTTGTCTTTGAATATGAACATGGAAAAGCCCCTATCCTTGGTAATTCTAGCTATATTAGCCTGGTCTCATGAAACTCTCAGCCAAGAGGCATTAGCAGAGCGCTACTTCCCTAGTCATGAATTTCAATTCTCCCGACTCATGTACTCAGGAGGCAACTGCCTTGGTCTTGGCTATGGGTGGGGAAGTGATGAGTGCGTTGATTGGCCACATGCCGAACACTATTTCATGCAAGGCCTAACCAGGCTAACCAGAGTCAATGGAGCAATAGTCAGTAGTTATGACGGTAACGGTGGACACAGAATAAGCCTTGAGAATGATTCTCTATTTGATTTTCCATGGCTATATGCGGTTGAAGTTGGGGCCTGGCGACTTAATGAAATGCAAGCAGAACGATTAAGAGAATACCTTTTACGAGGTGGGTTCTTAGTGGTAGATGATTTTCATGGAGCCCTAGAATGGTCTAGTTTTCTCGCCTCCATGATGCGTGTTTTGCCTAATCGACCAATTATTGAAATCCCGGAAACCGATGAGGTCATGCACGTGCTCTATGATTTGGATAAAAACACACGAATTCCTGGGATATACCCTCTAATGAATGGACGGATGTGGGAAAAAGGTGGTGTAAATCCCCACTGGCGCGGAATCTATGATGATGAAGGACGCTTAATGGTTGCTATCAATTTTAATATGGATCTTGGAGATGCTTGGGAACACGCAGATACACCAGGTTACCCCGAACCCATGACCGCTATGGCCTACCGTTTTGCAGTCAACTACGTCATTTATTCTATGACACATTGAAATAAAGACTTTTCAAACAAAGGCAGTACGAACATCAGCTAAACGCTCTGGCGTACCTATATCTTTCCATAAACCATCGAAGACAATTCCATGAAGAGCACGATTTTTTACTGCTGCGTCAAAAATCGGACGTAGTGGCCTAATTCCCGGATCAATTCCTTGAAAAAACGTGCTATCGAGCAAACTAATTCCGCTATAGGTTAAAAAAGGTGGTTGTTGAACAAGCTCACCTGATACGGTTAGACCAAAATCACCTATCGGGTTATGGGCTGGATTAGGCACCAAAACCAAACAACCTGATTTCTTAACTGAGAGGAGAACCTGAAAATCAAAGTCAGTCACAACATCGGCACTAACCACTATAAATGGCTTTGAACCGAGCAATGGCAACGCCTTGATAATACCACCGGCTGTCTCTAGTGGCTCTGGTCCCTCATCGCTGTAGGAGATTGTTTGACCCCACTCGGTCACTTCTCCCACAGCATGCCTGAGTTTATCCCCACAGTGAGACAAATTAATAACAACGTCAGTGATTCCAGACATAGCAAGATTTCTAAGATGGCGATGAATAAGGGTCTCATTCCCAAGAGACAAAAGCGGTTTTGGATAAGACTCTGTTAGTGTCCCCATCCTCTTACCTCGACCTGCTGCTAACAACATTGCTTTCATGCAAACCTCTTTGTTATCAATTTTAAAATAGGCTTGCTAGTTACTTTCTAATTCCACAAAACATCAAGCATATCTTTTAAATAGTTATCAATCAGTTAGGTTCCAAACCCTCTAATGCATTGAAGACCTAGAAAAACTATGCCATTGTAGCCGCCTTTGTTGCGCTCAAACTTGTGGCCTTCCAGAAAAATTTTATTCTGTTTTCGTCGTTCTGCCTTGCCCCGCCCTTAGCGTTGGCACAACAGATGTGTTTGCCCGATGTTTTTAGCCCAGAAACACTACCCAAAGCACTTAATATTTCCTCTGAGGAACAACGCCTAACGATAACAACCGGGCAAATAGACCTATCAAACGAGAACCAAATCGAACTTTTTGATCAAGTAACTTTTGAGTATGGGAATCGTAGCATCTCTGCCGACCGCGCAACTTTTTTTCCTAAAACACAAGATGTTGAAGTTCGTGGAACAGTTAGTTATGAAGACCCAGAAGTCATGGTGTACGGAAATGACGCCGAAATAAACGCACAGGAAGACATAATCTCTTTCAACGGCGGGGGGTTTACTTTACCAAACCACGCTGCGCGAGGATCAGCTGATACGATCACAATTGAGAATAACAATGAAATTCTGTTGGATACGGTAAACTTTACTACTTGCCCTGAAGCACGCGCTGACTGGGAACTTCTAGCTCGCGAATTAGATATTGATATTGATGAAGGATATGGGACAGCGCGTGGTGTGCGGCTGCACTTCAAAGGCGTCCCAATTTTTGCTGCGCCTTACATGACATTCCCCATAAATGATCGACGTAAGAGCGGATTATTGACACCTGATGTCTCCAATAGAGATAGAACTGGTGTCGACATTTCTATGCCCTACTACTTAAATTTGGCGCCCAACTATGACATTACACTGACACCACGTTATATGCGGGAACGTGGTACCCAAGTGACTTCCGAATTTCGTTACCTATCTGCAAGCACTGAAGGGACTTTTGATTTTGAGTACCTCCCAGAAGACACAAAACTTGATCTATCCCGAAGCTACCTAAACATCAATCAGGAAACAAATTTAGGCTTAGGTTGGAGGATGATCACAAACATTCAGCATGTCTCAGACGTTAACTACTTCGAGGATCTGGGAGATAGTCTAAGCGCGGCCAGTCAAACACACTTGAATCGTTATGTTGATTTCAGTTATCGAGCTCAAAATTGGTCATTAGCAGCAAAAATGCAGAATTATCAAACAATAGACCCTTTCATAGATGATCAGAACGAGCCATACAAGCGAGTTCCTCAGTTTTTGTTTTCAGGTCGTTGGGATAAAAATAATGTCCGCTTTACATCAGAAAATGAACTTGTGAATTTCGATAGGCATGTTGGTACCACCGGTTGGCGAATGGATCTAGCAGAAGAAATTTCCTTCCCTATTATTCGACCAGGAATGTTTTTAACCCCTGCCCTAGGGCTACGACAAACCAATTATTGGTTAAATGAAAATACCCCTAATATGGAGACCAAATTCTCAAGAACTCTGCCTATTGCCAGTGTCGATGCTGGACTAACTTTTGACCGCCTGATCGGAGAAACTAAACGGTGGACACAAACCATAGAGCCTAGAATGCTCTATGTGCATGTGCCATTTGAAGACCAAACTGGTCTTCCTATGTTTGATACCATCGAACCCACATTTAATTTAGTACAACTTTTTAGAAAGTATCGTTACATTGGGCCTGACCGCATAGCCGATGCTGACCGACTTAGCTATGGAGTAACAACGAGACTTATAGATAACAATACTGGACAGGAGATGCTTTCGGGCACGTTAGGACGTACACACCATTTCAGCCCTCAGAAAACAACCTTACCAGGACAACCACCAGGTTCAGCGAATGACTCTGACTACATTGCAGAAGTAGCTTTTAACCTCCGATCCTCTTGGCGTCTAGGCCTAGAAAACCAATGGGATAGTCAAACCAAAAAGACCGTGCGATCAGAAACGCGGATACAGTACAGACCAGAACCCGATCGATTAATAGGCCTAGCCTACCGATATCAGGATGGTCTATTGAAACAGGGAGACATCTCTTTGGTCTGGCCCATAGGGCAAGCTTGGCGGGTGATTGCTCAAACAAGCTACTCTTTGTTAGATCGAAAACCACTCCAAAGACATCTTGGCTGGGAGTATGCCTCCTGTTGCTGGCGTTTACGATTCATGGCTAAGAACTACATCAGTCGCAGAACCGGTGAATCTGATAGTTCATTTTCAATTCAGTTCCAACTGAGAGGTTTCACAGATGAGAGCGAATCTCCCGAAGAGCTCTTAGACCGTGGTATTCTTGGGTACCAACAATTCGATAATACCCCCTAAATACCAGTGAAAAAAATTACCTTACTCTTATCAATGATGATGGCTCTCTTTTTAGGGACTCATCAGGCTTTTCCACAAACTCGCGAACTTGGCGGCACTGGAGAACTTTTAGACGGAGTGGCCGCGCTAGTAGATACTGGGGTGGTGCTGAGAAGCGAACTCAATCAGAGAGTTCAAATGGTTGTTGATGGCCTTCAGAGGGTTCAGGAGCAGCTGCCGCCAGAGCAAAGGCGGCCTACTGCACCATTACCTATTATTGAAGAGCAGGTGCTAGAACAATTGATCGTCCAACAAATACAGCTGCAAAGGGCACAACGCTTTGGCATAACTGTTGGAGACGGCATGCTAAATCAAGCCCTCTCAAATATAGCGCAAAGAGGAAATATGACGCTTGAGCAACTGCCACAAGCCTTAGCAGATGAAGGGTTAGACTATTTAACTTTTCGTCAAGAAACACGCGAACAAATGATTCTTGAGCAACTTCGACAACGAGAGGTAATAAGAGAGATCGTAGTTGCGCCTAGAGAAATGGAGTTATGCCTAACCCGCAGTACTACTGAATCTGCACAGACGCTAGACTATAATATTTCACATATTCTTATTAGCACTTCTTCTAGCTCAACAGGTGCAGAAATAAACCAAGCTCGAAATGAAGTAACGGAAATACATCAACTCCTACAATCAGGAGAGAGTTTCGAACAGTTAGCGCTTACATACTCGGATGCACCAACATCACTAGAGGGAGGATCGCTTGGTTGGAGGGAAGGATCTCAGCTGCCAACGCTCTTTGCCGATATTGTTATTTCAATGGATACTGGCGATCACTCTGATCCTCTTCAAAGTGGAAGTGGTTTTCATATTGTCAAACTCAATGAGGTTCGGGGCGCACAATCCCAAGCTGTTATGGTGGACCAACTTCGTATCCGCCATATTCTAATGGAACCAACCGAAGTTATGGATGACTCAGTAGTAGAACAACGTTTGATAGGCATCCGAGAGCAAATACTTGGTGGAGAAGATTTTGCCATAATTGCCCAAAACGTTTCTGATGATCCTGTCGTTGGAGCAAATGGTGGAGACATGGGTTGGTTAGACCCATCAGTGTTTGTACCAGAATTTTCCGAGGCAATTCGAAGATTGGAGCAAGGTGAGCTAAGCGAACCTTTCAGAACTAGGTATGGTTGGCATATTGCTGAAGTGATGGATAGCCGTTCATATGACACGTCTGAAGAACTAAAGGAAGAGAAATGTGCCGTACAAATTCGTTCCAGCAAGGCTGAAGAAGAGGAAGCTCTTTGGCTACGCCGTCTAAGAGATGAGGCCTTCGTCGACATTCTAATATAACTCCGTGCACAACGGGTTCTTCTTGATAGACCTAAAACCTTGGATACCCTCTTCCCAACAATTTTTATCACATCTGGAGAACCTGCAGGGATAGGGCCGGACATTTGTGCAATGTTAGGTTCGTATGATTTCCCTGCAAAGCTTGTGGTGCTTTGTGATCCAGATGTTCTAGCCCAGCGCGTCAATGATCTAGACTTAAAACTCGCACTACGAACAATTGATAATCAGCTTGATATAAAAAAACATAAAAAAGGGTCACTTCAGATCCTGCCAATCCAAATAA
>DJLG01000048.1 GCA_002434915.1 Proteobacteria bacterium UBA6522 | reverse complement strand
GGCTTTAGGGTACGACCCATGGCATTGGAGTCTAATGCTGATGGTTCTCCTAGTCGTATTTTTGCTCAAGCTGAACGTTTGAATGGATTCTATGTGGTGGATTGGGATAAGAGAGAGACAGTTGATTTTGTAAGCGCTCCACCTTTACCTATATCACAGCAAAATTTTGATGGTATCCAGAATGGGACCGGGCATGGTTTGCTTGTTTTACCTGACCAGTCTGCTCTTTGGTATGCCAGCCGGCTTGATAGTCGCGTTTATGCCTGGTCACTTCCTGACCTTGAGTATATGGGTGGTATCGAGGTAGGGGCATCACCTCAATGGTTAACGGCAACACCAGACAGCCAAACGTTATATGTCAGTATGGTAGGTACAATGGAAACTGTTGTTCTTAATACTGAAACCCATGAAATAATATCCAGAATTCCAGTGGGTTTTGGGCCGAAGCGAAATTCCACACATGTTCTACCTGTTGCTTTAGCACGATGATTATGGGGATGCGATGGAATTTTTTGCCAAATAATATATGTCGTGCTGGAGTCTATGGATTAATCTGCACAGCGGTTCTTGTAACTGTAGGGTGCTCTTCACAAGATAATGAGACTCAAGGCTCTCAGTCTCGGGGACTGGATTTTGAATTCTATCGGGAAAATATAGAACCACTTTTTTTCCAGTCTCGAGGTGATTTTTTGCCGCCTGACCCTGGCGACCCTGCTTGTGTTATGTGCCATACGTGGCAGACGAGCACACCTTTTATGTTGGCTTCACTTGAAGACAATGAGAATGGTGATGTTTACTGGACAGAAGAGCAATCACGTAGAAACTTTGAGATGGTCTCAGGTCTTGTTACACCGGGCGATCCTGATAATAGCCGTTTATTACTTCAGCCGCTTAGTGCAGAAGCAGGCGGAACGCCTATGCATACTGGTGGAAAATACTGGGATTCTAAAAATAATGCCGAGTGGCAGATGTTGGCTGAGTGGGTAAGTAATGCAGATTTTGTTGAGAACGAACCTGTTCCTGACGTGGATTTTGAATTTTTTAGAGCGTGCGTTCAACCAGTCTTTTTTAGCGTTACAGTCGATGGAATGGCTTGTGCAAATTGTCATAATGCTGAGTTTGCTCGAGCAGATCCAGAGGAGTCTTGGGATTACATTAGTGGATTAGGTTTGATTGACCCAGGATATCCAACTCAGAGTCGCTTACTAATGCACCCTTTACATCCCGATGCTGGTGGAGACTATGTACATAACGGTGTTCGTCGGTGGCTTTCCCAGGACGATCCTGAATTTCAGATGCTCGCTGGCTGGATTAATGGGGAACATGTCGGGGCAAGCTGTCCAATTTGATCAGCTGTAATGTTTTATTGAATGTGTACTTAAAGGTGCGGTGCTTGGCATAGGGTTATTCCCTTCTGCAAAGAACCATTAAGGGCAGCGAGTAAATTTTTGCGGAGACTACAGATGACTAAAAAAAATGATGATACCCGCGATGAAACCAAGGCCCATGATGATAAAACTTTAAGTAGACGAGATTTTGTAAAGACCAGTGCTGTTGCTGGGCTTGGTGCAACATCACTACTTGAGTCAGATAATACGCACGCACAATCTTCTCCGTCCAACGAAAATATTCAATGGGATTATGAAGTTGATGTGGTTATTGCTGGTGGAGGTTGCGCCGGCCTCACCGCCGCTATCCGGGCACGAGACCTCGGAGCCAGCGTTATGGTGGTGGATCAAAACTATGATCTGGGCGGAAGAATGTTGCACAGTGGGTCATTTACATCACTTGGAGGCGGTGATCCCGTACAAGTCCGGGATATAAACGGTGAGAGTGATACCGAGGGATTCATAACGGTTCCTTCTGCTGAAGACCCTAAAGAGCTTGAAGATACCATTGACCTTCTTTTCACAGACATTACAGATTGGTCTGTTGTCGATCCAAAAGCTCAGAGCCCTTATAGATACAATGACAGAGAGTTGGTTCGTGCTTGGGCTGAGAATTGTCCTGCAACGCGGCAATTCCTTATTGATAACTATGTAAGGTTTGCTCGTATCAGTGGTACACACGGCGGAGGGGGGTTATCCCGTGCGCGAGGTTCTCGTTGCTTCTTCATGTTGGGTGAAAAGACTGATATCAAGGCGGGTACGATAACTCCGGAAGATGCAGGTGTGGCTGATTACGAGCGTACAAGTGCTTTTGCACCAGTACAGATGATGGATGCTAGTAGGCTGGTTGGTCCAGGAGCGGTTATGAATGGTGCTGCCCTGTCTCGTCCCTTGGAGTACTCAGCACGAGAGAAAGGTGTGCAATTCATGCTTCATCGGCACTTTGATGAAGTGATTAGAGAGAATCCTTTTTCTGGAAGGATTTTAGGTGTCAGCGCTCATTATTCGCCACGTCAGCACCCTGATAATGGCGAGCTAATGCAAAGTTACTGGCAGAATGGCAATGTTGACGAGCGCCGACAGACAATACATATCAGGGCCCGTAGATCGGTTATTCTTGCAAGCGGTGGACATGCGGGTAACCCTGAGGTTCGCAGTATGTTTTATCCCGCTATGCGGGAGCCTGCTTTTCCAACTAGTGGTGTAGCTTTACAAGGTCCCCATGGTCAAGATGCCAGTGCTCTTATCGCAGGGCTTAAAGTTGGTGCTAACTTAGCTGGAATGCAGCAAAACATTTCTTATCCTACAACTTTTCATATAGCACCCCGTCTTGGAACACGAGATGCATATACCACTATGATGCCTGGCCACCCAACCTTTGGGTTTCGTGGTTCTGCTGGAATCAATGTTGGGAGCGTTGGTTTTGAAGAGTTTATTGCGGTAAATCAGGTTGGGAAGCGGTTTTTTAATGAGGTTCGTCTTCCTGCCAGACCTTCTCCAAGCCGTTATCCAGGTGCTGATGGTGGTTCCCCTGGGCGTGGACTTGATCATAAACCACTTGACTGGCGTAACTGTAGGAAAGAGTGGGTCAGGGAGATGTACAACTACGATCATGGTCTAGATGCTGCACTGGCTCTCAACGAAGGATCAGAGGCTCCGGACTATTATTCAGGACCAATTTGGGCCATTTTTGATCAAGATGCTGTTGAACGTACTGGTTGGGAAGTGCGTTATCCATATATTGCTGATAACGGTTATTCCTTTAAGGCAGACTCTATTGAAGAACTTGCTCAGAAGATAGCTAAGGGTCATGAGTTCCAAAGGGTGCCACTTAAATACCTTACTGAGACAGTGGAAACGTGGAATCGTTATGTTGATGCTGGTAAAGATCCTGAATTTGAGCGAGAAGTGGATGCTCCTATGAACCAGATCGTTAAACCACCATTCTATGCCTTATCAATAATGGTCATTTGGCATGACTCTTATGGAGGATTAAGAGTGAATGGACGTCAGCAGGTTCTGGATATGCGGGGCCAGGTTATTCCGGGCTTATACGCAGGGGGTGAGGCTGTGGGTGGCTTTAATAAACACGGTTTAGGTAAAGGTCATGTGCATGGCTACATTGCTGGCACACATGCTGTGGAAGACGTATCTGCCTGAACAGTTTATTGATCTTTTATTCGGGCAAAAGGGTTCAATCATAAGGATCCGTCTCCCATGACCTCAGAT
>DJLG01000123.1:4784-8480 GCA_002434915.1 Proteobacteria bacterium UBA6522 | reverse complement strand
TCATATGCCCGGCAATTTCTTGGCCGGATGGACAAGCCTAACGTTGATTATATCGGCGGTTTATCACCGGCCATATCGATAGATCAAAAAGGAACTTCACACAATCCAAGGTCTACTGTTGGCACTGTAACTGAAGTCTACGACTATTTGCGACTTTTGTTTGCACGAGTAGGGAGGCCGAGCTGTCATAAATGTGGCAGACCTGTGGAAATGCAGACCGTCCAACAAATTGTCGACGCAATAATTGACCTACCAGCTGAGAGCAGGGTTCAGGTCATGGCCCCTGTTGTCAGGCGTAAAAAAGGCGAACACCAAGACGTTCTCGAAACCTCGAGGAAAAGCGGTTTTGTGCGCGCCCGTATTAACGGCGAAATGAAAGACTTGTCAGAAGACATTTCTTTGGATAAAAAAAAGTGGCATAACATTGAAATAATAGTGGACAGGCTTGTCATAAAGAAAAATGTCGATATAAGCAGAGTATCCGAGTCAGTAGAACAGGCAATGAAATTGGCAAAAGGACTAGTGCTAATAGGCATTGCGAATGGTGAAGAAAAAATATTCTCAGAAAACTTTGCCTGCGCTAAATGTAATATATCGTTAGGTGAAATCGAGCCTAGAACGTTCTCCTTTAATAACCCACATGGAGCATGTTCGAAATGCGCCGGACTTGGATACAAGCTAGAAGTTGACCCAGATCTAGTAATTCCGGATGATTCTCTGAGCCTAAGCGAAGGGGCCATAGAGCCATGGTCTCGAAGTGGCATGTCCACTCCATGGTTTGACAGCCTCCTGGAATCCATGGCAAAGGAGTTTATGTTCTCAACTAAAGTGTCGTTTAAAAAACTTTCTGTGGAGCACAAAGATCTTGTGTTAAATGGGGCCGGGAGCATCAAGTTTTTAATGACACATATCACAAAAAAGGGGAGAACTTTTAACTGGAAAACCACTTTCGAAGGCGTTCTCAATAATTTAGAACGACGACATAAAGAAACAGAGTCTGAAAATGTGAGAAAAGACATTGAGAGATATATGGCTCGTCAGTCGTGTAATTCATGCGAAGGTAAAAGATTAAAACCGGAAGCGCTCGCTGTAAAAATTGGGGGCAATGGAATTGTAGACGTAACAGACAAGTCAATTGCAGACACGGTGGAATGGGTGTCAGGATTAATTAATGGGAAACCTAACGTAGCGAATAAACGCAAGCCGGATCACGATCCTGAATTTCTTAGCAACAGAGAAAAGGCAATTGCTGACCAAATATTGAAAGAAATTCAGGAAAGACTTCACTTTCTAGTGAATATAGGATTGGACTATTTAACTCTTAGTAGGACCGCCTCTACCCTTTCAGGGGGAGAATCTCAGCGCATACGGCTTGCTACGCAGATTGGGTCAGGACTCACTGGAGTTTTATATGTTTGCGACGAACCTTCCATTGGGCTACATCCAGCAGACGGCACTAGGCTAATAAATACACTGCAGAGATTACGCGACATAGGAAATACGGTGTTAGTTGTGGAGCATGATGAGGCAATAATGAGAGCCGCTGACTACGTGGTCGATTTAGGCCCGGGAGCAGGCGAGCATGGAGGGCATGTGGTAGCAACTGGGCCAATCAAGCAGATTATAGAAGAGCCTAAATCAGTCACCGGAGCTTATCTTTCTGGAGAGCGAAACATCGATGCGCCTAAAAACATCAGGCTAGGAAACGGCAATTCAATCAAAATTTTGAAAGCGGAAGAAAACAACTTAAAAGCCATAAACGTAGAGATTCCTCTAGGAAAACTTGTTTGTATAACCGGAGCCTCTGGCTCGGGCAAAAGCACTTTAATTAACGAAATACTGTATAAAGCACTCGCAAGACATTTTAACAGGGCAAAAAATAGGCCAGGACGACACCATTCAATTGAGGGAATAGAGAATCTAGATAAAGTTGTTGAGATAGACCAGTCTCCTATTGGGCGCACACCGCGGTCTAACCCAGCTACTTATACAGGGACCTTCACTCCTATTAGGGAGCTTTTTGCATCACTTCCTGAAGCAAAAGTTCGAGGGTATAAGCCCGGAAGATTCTCATTTAACGTAAAAGGAGGCCGATGTGAAGCGTGCAGAGGAGACGGATATATTCAAATAGAAATGCAATTTTTGCCTGACGTTACCGTGCCGTGCGAAATCTGTAAGGGGGCTAGGTATAACCGCGAAGCACTTGAGGTTTATTATCGAGGCAAATCAATTGCTGATGTATTAAATTCCACGGTAACTGAAGCATTAGAGACATTTGATAAGATTCCGAAAATCAGAAAAAAACTTCAAACTATGGAGGATGTTGGCTTAGGTTATATAAGGCTTGGTCAGCCCGCAACGACACTTTCAGGAGGAGAGGCTCAAAGAGTTAAACTTGCTTCTGAGTTAAGCAAAAGAGCAACGGGTAACACTATTTATATTCTCGATGAACCAACCACCGGATTATCATTTCACGACTGCGCATATCTATTAGAAGTTTTGCAAAAACTCGTTGATTCTGGTAACACAGTAGTTTTAATAGAGCATCACCTAGATTTGATTAAAAACGCTGACTGGATAATTGATTTAGGCCCAGGGGCCGGTGATGCAGGAGGAGAAATTGTGGCTAAAGGCACACCAAAACAAATCACTCAACGCAAGCACTCCTCAACAGGCAGCTATCTAAAGGATCATTTGAAAAAAACGGAATTAAGCAGGAGTAATTGTAGAAAATGATAACCAGTTTAAAAACACCGATGGGCATTGTTACTATTCTCATATTTATCCTTACAATTCTTGCCGCAATATTGTCAGGGGTAATGGGTGCAGCGGGTCCGAGCACAAAAGTTTTGTTCATAGCCTGGCTTTTTGTGCCGGCACCGATAATTTTTGTACTATTGGTATGGAAAAAACTGATTGGAATCGCCGGAATCGCCTCAAAAGCCTACATTTCTATCAGTGTAGCCTTAACAGTGCTGTTACTTTTAGCTGTTGCTTGGAGTGGCTCACAAACCGCTTTGCATCCTGGGCCTGCGTCGGATGAAGAAACCCTTTCAATGTATCCTCAGCTTGAAGCGAATATAGAGACAGTGTCATTTTTAGCTGCTGACGGAGTAAAGCTTTCCGGATGGATGGCAACTGGTGACTCAGGAAAAGCGGTGATCCTTTTACATGGATATACCGGTGACCGAACAGCAATGCTTCCTCAAGCTAAAATGCTTTTTGACGAGGGATTCACAGTTCTGTTGTTTGATTTTCGCCATAGAGGAGAAAGTGAAGGAGATTTTGTTAGTTTTGGGTACTACGAAAAACAGGATGTTTTGGCTGCAGTCAATTTGATTGAAGAAACCGGGAAAACAATGCGTGCATCAGGTGGGACTGGTATAGAAAGCATAGGATTAATAGGCTTATCTAATGGCGGAGCGACGGCAATTCTTTTTGCGGCAGAGAACCCAGGTAGAATAAAAGCCCTGGTTATCGATTCTGCCTTTAAAAGCTTGGATAGCGCGGTTTCTCAAAGCTTTACCCATTTTGTTGGACTGCCGGCTTTTCCATTTGCGCCGATAACGGTATGGTTTTCCGAGCTAAGAACAGGATTAAATCGCAAAGATGTGATCCCAGAAGAGGCTATAGCTAATATAACCGACACTCCCGTTTTAATTATTCACGGGCTCGAAGACGAGACAATATCTTATA
>DJLG01000123.1:0-4406 GCA_002434915.1 Proteobacteria bacterium UBA6522 | reverse complement strand
CCAGGAGCTGAACATGGAGATGCTTCTGAAATAGAAGAACAGGAATATCAAAATCGAATAGTCTCGTTTTTTACGGAGAACTTGAAATAAATCGATAGCCCGCAAAAAATATCCTAAAAAGCTAAAACATTGTAATTTTGCCTACAAGTGTTCAAAATGTAACCATTCGTTAAATTTTCTGGATGGAGATGAACCAAATGGGACCTGAAATTGCTTTTATGAACGCCGTAGAGTTAGGTAGCAGGATTCGTAGGCGCGACCTATCACCCGTTGAAGTAGTTAATTTTTTTCTTGAACGAATAAATGAACGCAACCCCGAGATTAATGCATTTGTCACAATGGTCTCAGATGAAGCGGTACAAAGAGCAAAATCTGCAGAAAGCGCTTTAATGTCGGGTGAGGCACTTGGGCCATTACACGGCATACCAGTGGCCATCAAAGATTTGTTCACTTTTAAGCCGGGTGTTAGGGCCACTTCAGGCTCTGCCCCACTAAAAGATTATCAATTAGATATGACGTCCTCTTATGTTTCTGATATAGAGGGAGCAGGCGGAATAGTTTTAGGGTTAACTAATTCTCCGGAATTCGGACATAAAGGTGCAACTGATAATTACATTTTTGGACCAACCAGCACACCTTTCGATTTAACGCGGAATGCAGGAGGGTCCTCAGGCGGGAGTGCCGCTGCAGTAGCTGCTGGGCTTGCGCCGTTGTCACAGGGATCAGACGGTGGGGGCTCAATCCGAATACCCGCATCGTTTTCAGGGGTGTATGGATATAAACCGTCCTATGGTCGAGTTCCGTTTATAACACGACCAAATGTGTTTACTTCATTAAATCCGTTTCTTTTTGTAGGCCCGATAACGAGAACAGTAGAAGATGCGGCACTATTGATGACTGTTATAGGCAAACATGATCCGAGAGATCCATTCTCACTGCCTGGCGGAGACGTCAATTACCTAGAATCAACTCGTAAGCCCGTTTCAGGAATGAAAGTTGCTTATAGCCCGGATCTGGGTATTTTTCCTGTAGAGGAAAGCGTGGCTAAAGTTGTCCAAAAGGCCACAGAAGCCTTTAAGGAGCTAGGAGTCGAGGTCGATGAAGTAGAAATCAAAATAGATCGATCTCAACAGGAGCTTTCAGGTCTGTGGGTTCGGCAAATGGCCATGCTACACATGGAATTAGCTGACATGTTTAAGCCACAGGGAATCGATCTATTAGGCGAGCACAACAGCATGCTAACGCCGACTTTTGCAAAAACCCTGGAAATTGGCCAAAAAATGTCGGCCTGGGATGTAAGAAGCGGAGAATTCTTAAGATCTTCCGTGTACGACCCTATTCAGGACATACTTGACGAATATGATTTTATTGTGTCGCCAACTTTATCGGTACCTCCGTTCAAAAACGCCAATGATGGAAACACCTTAGGTCCTACAGAGATAAATGGAGAAACTGTCGACCCAACTATTGGATGGTGCATGACCTACCCAATAAATTACACAGGTAACCCGGCCGCTTCTATACCGGCAGGTCTAAATGCAGATGGATTGCCAATAGGAATGCAAATTATAGGGCGAAGGCACGCAGATGAAGACTTGTTGGCAATAAGCGCCGCTTTTGAACGGGCAAGACCATGGTTTCAAAGTTATATAGAACTCGAGGAGAAACATAATGGGAGCTAAAAATAAGGGTAAAATACAAACCGTTTTAGGATTGATAAACCCTGAGGATCTGGGCGCTACCGTTACGCATGAACATCTTCTGGTAGATTTGATGTGTTATTTTTATAAACCCGAAGAAGCAAGCAAGCGAGCATATATTGATAAGCCCTTTACTATGGATGTAAGAGGTGAATTGCCCCAGATAGCATTCAACATGAAAGCCAACCTGCAGTACTACGATATAGAGTGGTCAATATCAGAGATCTCTAAATTTGTTAATGCAGGAGGCGGGGCGTTAGTAGACACAACATCTATGGGGCTAGGCAGAGACCCGATAGCGCTAACGAAGATATCGAGGGCAACGGGGTTAAATATTGTTATGGGTTCAAGTTATTACATTCCACAGGCACATCCGGATAACATCGATGAACTTTCAGAAGAGAATATAGCCGAAGTAATAATTAGGGACATTACAGAAGGAGTAGCAGATACTGGCATCAAGTCAGGAATTATTGGAGAGATAGGAAATTTATACCCCCTATCGGATACAGAGAGAAAAATTCTTAGAGCATCGGCTAGAGCTCAAATTGAAACTGGCTGTCCTATTTCTATCCACCCTGGAGCTCATGACGAGTCACCAATGCAAATAGTTGGCGAACTATCACAAGTAGGGACTGACAACTCGAATATGATAATGGGTCATTTAGACTTTGCGATTGAAGACCATGAAAAATTACTTGAATTGGCAGATACGGGTTGTTTTTTAGAATATGACATTTTCGGTTTTGAGGAAACTAACTTAGTTTACCTGGGTGAATATATGCGAATGAAAAGTGATGTTGATCGTATAGAGACAATCGAGTTTTTGATAGACAAAGGCCATTTAGAGCAAGTTGTCATCGGACAAGATGTCTGTCAAGCGAACCAGCTGACCCGATTTGGCGGTAAAGGGTATGCCCATATACTTGAAAACATTGTGCCAAGACTAAGAAAAAGAGGCTGGGAGCAAGATCAAATTGATCAAATCTTAATCCATAATCCGGCCAAGGCGCTGGCCTTCAGTTAAGTTTGCAAATTGAACATGGGTGGTAAGGTGGGCCAAGGATAAGCTTGCTCGAACCCATAACATAATTGCAAGATTCGCAATTCCTCTAATCGTCTGCCAATCACCTGTAGGCCAATTGGCAGCCCATCTTTGTCAAAGCCACAAGGTATGTTTGCTCCTGGCAAGCCGGCTGCGTTTATCGGGAATGTGAAAGGGCTGTGAGCAGGAAAGCCCCATAAATCGTTTGCAAGGTCATCCCTGACTCCTATTTTCGGCCTGCCAGCCACGAATGCTGTATTGGGCATGGTCGGCGATACAAGCAAATCATATTTACTAAATAATGCTTCTAAACGAGCTATAATCTGATCGCGTACGCCTAAAGCTATTGCATAGTCTTTGCCAGTAATCTTGCTGCCATAATCGTAAACGTTAAAAGCCTCCCGTGCTAATTCGGAAGTTCTTTTTTCAAACTTTTTATCTAAACTGGCATACCAGTTGGCGCTTATTAATGGCCAATATCCATAGAAAGCATCGGATAGGTCTAGGTTCACTTGCTCGACTTTACATCCTAGCGAATCCAAATTATTAACAGCCGCTTCTACACTCTCATGGACCTCTTTGTTTACATTCGCATATCCATAATCAGGGCTGTACGCAATTTTTAGTTGAGACAGGTCAGCCTCTAGCATCGCTGGATATTGTGGGACAGAGGCACGGACGCTGTCAGGGTCTCGCAAATCGAACCCCGCTAAAATTTCTAGTAAAATCGCTGCATCTTCTACTGTGCGTGCAATCGGCCCCGGTTGGCTAATTGGGTTGGTAATATAATTTTCACTTGCGCCAGAGTAACGCGGAACGCGCCCTAATGTTGGTCTTATGCCGAACATGCCACAAAAACTACTAGGAGCTCGTATAGAACCTCCACCGTCAGTGCCGCTCGCTATTGAACAAAGCCCGGCAGCGACAGCGGATGCTGATCCTCCACTTGAACCTCCCGATGTTCTGGAGGTGTCCCACGGATTCCTAGTGTGGTCACCCAGTCTGTTTTCAGAATGAATCATCAAGCCCCAATCAGGCATGTTTGTTTTTCCGATAATTATTCCGCCTGCAGCCTTGATTCTTTCAACAACAACAGAATCCTCTTTGGGAATATGGCCCTTCATCCAAGTAGATCCGTGGGTTGTTTCTATTCCTTTTGTAACTTCGTTATCTTTAACCCCAAATGGAATCCCATAAAGCGGGCCAACGGCCTCACCGCTGGCAATACAAGATTCCATTTGCTTTGCCTTGGTTATTGCATCCTCAATATTCATTGCTAGAAACGCATTCAGTGCCGGATTAAATTTTTCTATCCTATCTAGGTACAGGTTTAATAGCTCGACAGGAGAAATCGTTTGGGTATGCAGAAGTCGGGCGTGTTCTGCGGCAGGTTTAAATGGCAGATCAAAGTCATTCATAAGTAGATTATAGATGTAGATATTATATTAAACATCATATATTTGTTCGAAATGGCCAAAATGCCTAGAATACAAACCTGATTAAATTAAACAAGTTTTTGATACACATCAAGGTGAAACCATGAATCTTAAAGGGAAAGTTAGCATCATTACTGGTGGAGGGAGCGGGATAGGCCGGGCCACAGCCATAGCCCTAGCCAACAAAGGGTCTAAAGTTTGCATAGTTGGCAGGACACCAAGCAA
>DJLG01000145.1 GCA_002434915.1 Proteobacteria bacterium UBA6522 | reverse complement strand
TTGCCGACAAAGGGGAGGCGGCACATCACTTAGGGCGTACGATTACTATTATTGATACTGAGTCAGGACATGCTGTTGAGACGCTCTATGCTTCCTATAAGGCGGATCATGTTCTTTTATCACCTAACGGCAAAGAAATGTGGTCTACCAGCAATGGTGAAGGACGTATTTACGTCTATGACGTAGAGACAAGGGAGCTCTTAAAGGTAATTGAAATGCCTGGTAATGGAGATGCACACGGACTAATTTGGGTTCATTACGATGAAAATGGAGAGCCTCGTACCGTGCGTGATCAAGGAAACTTCCACGGAGGAATTAATCCGGCAGAGGGTGTCATATTAGATTATTGATATCTGTGGATCTAAAAGCTTTTTGAATGAAAGCCTGAGAATAAAAAAACCTATGATGACAAGGCAAGAAATACGGTGAAACTATTACCAAAACCTAGTGAAAAAATAGTAATCACTGCATTTGTGGGAGCAGTCAGTCTTGGGTCTTTTTCATTTCTTGCTCATTCTCAGCATGTACATTCTGATATTCCTGCTTCAGTTGATAACGCTCATGCTTTACACGCAGACAATATAGAGGCAGGCCAACCTAGTTTTGCTAGCCCACTGAGCGACATCATTGTTGATTTTGAGTTAGTGGACCGTCATGGAAACCTCGTTTCAAGTGAAGATTTTCTTGGAGAGTACCTACTTCTTGGTTTTGGTTTTACCCATTGTCCAGATGTTTGTCCGATGATGGCATTAAATATGGGGATAGCACTGCGAGATACAGAGGTCAAAGCAAAAGGTATTTTTGTAAGCATAGATACTGAACGTGATACCCCCACAATAACAGACGAATATGTTTCAAGATTCGGTGATGACCTGATTGGCCTTGGCGGAAGTATTGATCAAATTAATGCCGTCGCAAATAACTTCAAAGTGAGTTATGCGATAACGAAAACACAGAATAATTATATTGTGCAACACACCTCTAATGTTTTTCTGATTGATCCATTAGGAAAGCTTATTGATGTATATACTTTTTCTACGCCAGCTGAGACCCTGGTTGAGGCGATGCATTAGTCGTTTTTGCTATGTATATTTCTTCAACACGCATTAATTCCTTAAAGCTAAGCGCACTGCTTTTTTTTGGGTTTGCTATTGCATCCTCGTGGCTTATTTTTCCCTATTTTGTTCAGGGACAGCAGTTACTTAGGGGTATTGGTGATGATAGTCGAATGATTAAAGCGGGTAGCGTATCTCGTTACCTTACTCGAGAGCTAATAAAAACCCCGGATTTAGAAATCACAGCAACATTAGCAACGGATGAGTATTTTCAGTATGTGGATAGAGCCGCTGTTGTTGGAAATCTCCGGCCCGATAGGAATTTTATTTTTTTTGTTGCAGAGACAATACACCGGGGAGATCTACCACAAGAAGTGCCCATAGCAACTCTTAGGGTTGGTGAAGACGAGTACCTTCCAACAATTTCAGATGGACCAAGCCTTGTTTCACATCATCGATTAAGCGTCTACAGTTTTCCAAAACGCGATGCTGACGGACGTTTAATTGAAATAGAAGAGGCAGGTCGTATGCGACTGTATGTGTCAAATAGATATATGGGCAGCAATCGACCTCTGACTTTTGTAGGTAGTTGGGATGCACCATATAGTCTGCCTGATGAGCTGAAATCTCGTGCAGACATTACGCCGGTAGCAGTATTGGCTTTGGGTGCTGGGCTCTTGTCTTCAGTTCTTACCCCATGCCTGCTTCAGCTTGTCGTGGTTTTTGGCGGGGTAATTGCCGGTTTTTCAACTGTGCCAGGTCAGTCGGTTGGAGGTTCTAGGCAATTGACGCCATTAATTCGTCGCAAGATTATGCAACTCGCACTGGCCTTTGTTATCGGGTTTGTTTCTTTGTATGCCCTTGCGGGCGCATTTATTGGAGCGCTGGGTCATCAGGCCCAATTAGCCTTCTCGGAGTACAGCCGGGCTGTAGCTATCATATCCGGCGTACTGGTTATCTTATTAGGACTTTGGGTGGGCTACAGAGGAACCCGAGACTTTGCTTGCCGAATTCCTGACCGTCGTGCCATGGAGGCTCTCTCAATGAGGGACACCGTTGGTACGGTTTTAACATCTATGGGTTATGCGCTAGGTTGCACGGCTTGTTTTGGTGGCGCAATCGTTGCTACTTTGATCGTCTATGTGGGCGCAATTGGCAGCGCTGCAATTGGGGCAGGAATCATGCTCACTTTTGGCATTGGGGTTGCTATACCATTTCTGCTTTCTGCCTACTATATTTCTAAAATGGATACGATACTGTTATTTCTAGCCGAGAATTCAAAATCACTAAGTTATGCGAGTATGATTATTATTATCTTATTTGGATTGATCTTGCTTACCGATAACTTTCATGTCGTGAGCGATATGATTTATCCCTATCTTGGGCTAAGTTAGAAGACATACATGCCGATGTTCACTTTTCGAACAACCATCTTTATAAAATCTTTGCTTGGGGCACTAGTTGCTTTTTTGTGTTTTTCGTCAGGTTTATTTGCCCAGGTTGATATATCTAATCCGCAGCGACTGATGTTCGTGGCTGATGCTGATGATCCAATTATTGATGTGATTGATCTTCAAGAAAACGAAGTTATATTCAGAATTGAAACAAAACAAAAAGTAGATGATTTGGTTGCAACACCATTTGCTCCAGTTTTGATTTACACAAATATCGATAAGCAGCTTGTAAGCATGTACAACCTGGAAACACAGGAACTTGCAAAAGAAGTCATATTGCCCATAGTGCCGCGGCATATGGTTCTTGATACAACAGGGTCAAAAATTGGCTTTACAGATAGTGAGTCTGGGGGATTCGTTCTTCTATCGGCTTACGGAGGACAAGTGCTTTTTACTTTAGAGGATTTTCCTCCAACAACAGATGTTCTTTTTGATCCTAATGAAGTCGATATTTGGTATAGCAATGATCTGGATGGAAGTATTGGCTTGATTGATAGTAATGTTAAAAAAACATTTGAAATAGAGGTAACTGATAAGCCTGAACAGATGCTTTCCTCTCCTAGCCGAAGTTTGGATGGGCGTTATATTTACGCGGCGAATGAAACTACGGGAGAGGTTTATAGTGTTAATGCCTTTTCAAAAATAATATATAAAACATTTAATATTGGAACCCGACCAGTTCGTCCCTACACAACTCCTGAGGGCGTTTTCCTTTATATGATGGACAAGGATTCGGGAAGATTTGTTTCCATAGAACAACATCTTTTTACAGAATTCGATAATACGATCATTGGCGAAGGTATTGACCTTATAACCGTTGGTCGATTTGATCGTTTGAATCTATTAGCCAGCACAGAAAACCATAATTTTTATATCTATGACAACAACAGGAAGGCAGTAATAGAGCAGGGTAAGCTAAATTTTATTCCTCTTGATGCACAGGGAGCGGCTGATGGTCGCCGAGCCTATCTAGCTTCAAGTGATAGCCCTGAAGTAGCAATAATTAATCTGGAGGATCAGCAGGTCAGCTATATTAAGGCGGCGAACGGAAGAGTTGGTGCATTTGCTATTGGCCTATCTAATAATGTGTGTCATTAATAGCTGGATGCTAGCGTAATCTTTTTGTCGACGAGATTGATAAAAATTTACAGAAGATCATCCTGATTTATGTCGCTATTCATCTTAAGGACATTATCTTGGATAACTATAAAAGTCATTGGCCTATAGGCGCTCACCCCGGTAAAATTCACTGCTTTAGATCGGCTTAAGGCTATGTCCCTACAAGAAAGATTTGTCAGCTTAGAATCACATATGGCTGGTCTGGTTGTTGGCCAGGCCGCTCTTCTAAACAGAATGTTGGTGGCGCTTCTCTGCGATGGCCATTTATTAGTGGAGGGCGCGCCAGGTTTAGCTAAGACACGAGCAATTAAAGTGCTTAGTCACAGTATAGAAGGCGATTTCCATCGTCTGCAGTTTACTCCTGATTTGCTTCCAGCAGACCTAACGGGTACAGAAATATATCGTCCACAAGATAGTACTTTCATTTTTAGGGAGGGACCGTTATTCCATAATCTAGTGCTAGCGGACGAGGTAAATAGGGCTCCAGCTAAAGTCCAGTCAGCCTTACTTGAAGCGATGGGTGAAAGGCAGATAACGGTGGGATCCGTAACCTATCCATTACCTGAATTATTTATGGTCATGGCAACTCAAAATCCCATCGAACAGGAAGGAACATATCCTCTTCCAGAGGCACAGTTAGACCGCTTCTTAATGCATGTTTTAGTCGATTATCCGGATGTGGCTGGTGAGAGGGCTATCTTGGCTTTAAATCGAGTTGAAGCGAAACGTTCCACATCAGATGAAGAGCTATTTACGCCACAAACTGCTCTGAAGCAGGGAGAGGTTTTAGCAGCGAGACAGGACGTATTGAAACTACACCTTTCTGAGCCGCTTGAGGAATACATCGTTCAGATCGTTTTAGCTACAAGAGATTGTGGTCGTTATGGAGATGATCTTCAGGGTTTATTGCAATATGGAGCAAGTCCTAGAGCAACTATCGCATTGGATAGGTGCGCACGTGCCCATGCCTGGCTTACAGGTCGTGACTACGTTACGCCGGAGGATATTCAATCAGTTGCACGCGATGTGCTCAGACATAGGATTCTTCTCAGCTTTGAGGCAGAGGCTGCTGGGCGAAATCCTGACCAGATTGTAGATATGCTCTTAGATAGGATTGGAGTGCCGTGAGTTATCCACTAGATCTGTCTAAGATATCACCAGCTCGAATTGCATTAACTGATTTAATCGGGCTTAAGCAAGCAGGGGAATCGCTTAGAACAGATGCCTTGCGAGTAAGCGCTCTGGATGCAGGTAGCCACCTATCTAGATTAAAGGGTCGCGGAATAGAATTTGATGAAGCACGTCCTTATCAAGAAGGTGATGACCTTCGGACGATCGATTGGCGGGTTACAGCTCGGACTGGAAAAACTCATACTAAAATTTTCAGAGAAGAACGAGATCGTCCGGTAATAATTTGGCTCGACTATCGTCAATCTATGATGTTTGCCACGCAGGGGGCATATAAGGCGGTTAGGGCTGCCCAAGTTGCGGCTTTACTAGCTTGGAGTGCTGTTGCCAATGGTGATCGTTTGGGAGGATTGGTTTTTTCCGAACAAGAGCACGTTGAGCTACGCCCCCGTCTTGGGCACCGAGCGGCCTTAAATCTATTCAGAACCCTAACTAAAACAGTTTTTTGGGAGCCTAAACATTTAGATAATGATTTGAATAAAGCACAATCACTATTGAGACTGACTCGGGTCGTACGCCCAGGTAGTCAAATATTTTTGTTAAGTGATTTTCGCGGATTATCCGAGTCTTTTGAACAACATTTGCGACAGTTAGCTAGGCACAGTGATGTGTCCTT
>DJLG01000187.1 GCA_002434915.1 Proteobacteria bacterium UBA6522 | reverse complement strand
GTGAGTTTCGATCTGATTTCGTTATCGGATGTTCTTTAGTTGAATTCATCCGGTTGCTCTTTTCTGTGTTTTTAACCTTGACTCTAATTACTAACTGGTAATACATGCTCGCGCGTCAGTATAGAACCGGTATAATTGTCTGTTATATGAATTAATGATCTGAAATTTAGAGGTTTTTTTTAAATGAGTGCCCAACCGTGGAAAACTGACGACTGGTTTAGTAGTGCTTGGAATTACAACGAGGAAGTCACAAAAGATTTGAATTTTGCCGATAAGATCAAAATTCATGACGTCACCCTTAGAGATGGTGAGCAACAAACAGGTATTGCCTACAATTTTGACGATAAATTAAGGATAGCGGAAGCTCTTGCTGAAGCTGGCATGCATAGAATTGAAGCTGGTCTGCCAGCAGTCTCAGCCGCCGACAAAAAATCTATAGCTGAAATTGTTAAAAGAGATTTTGGACCGGATATTTATTCCTTTTGTCGCTGCATGAAGCAGGATGTTGACGCATCTGTTGATTGTGGAGTCAAGGGTCTGATCATGGAAGTGCCTGCTAGCACACACCTAATCGAGCATGGCTACAAGTGGCCTCTTCAAAAGGCAATTGATACTTCCGTAGAGGCTACCGCCTATGCCCATGAACAAGGGCTTGAGGTTGTTTTCTTCCCTATAGACTTTTCTCGTTCGGAGTTATCTTGGGTCTTAGAGCTTATCAATACAGTTGCTAGTGAAGGTCATATGGATGCGCTAGCCCTTGTTGATACATTTGGTGTTATATCTCCACATGCAATGAAATATTTTGTAAGAGCAGTAAAAGAAAAATTTCCAGATACGCGTCTTGAGGCGCACTTCCATCAGGATTTCAGCCTTGGAGTAGCAAATACCTTACTGTCTCTAGCTGAGGGTGTTGAGATAGTGCACTCGACTGTTCTCGGAATTGGAGAAAGATCTGGTAATGCCCCTACTGAAGATATAGTAATGGCTCTATTAACAATGTACGGAATTGATCTGGGCATAAAAACTGAAAAGCTCTACCCACTAGCTAAGTTAGTCGAAGAATTATCGCAAATTAAAGTTCCAAGCAATAAGTCCATTGTTGGAGATATGCTGTATCAAGTTGAGTCTGGAATAATTGCCAATTGGTTCAAGAACTGTGGTGAAGAGCATTTAACTGAGCTATTTCCAATGAGGCCAGAATTGGTTGGCCAACCAACAGCAGACGTGGTTATGGGTAAAGGTAGCGGTATAGATTCTGTAAATATATGGCTCGATAAAATAGGTATAAAAGCAAGCGAAGAAGAAGCTGCTGATATTTTAAAAGAGTGTAAGGCTTTAGGCGAAAGCACTAAAAAGCTCCTTACTGAGGAACAATTCAGAGGTATCGTTGACCGCACTATTTCTAAGGTAGCCTAATTTGAAAGCTCTAGATTACATAGTTCCGAAGTCAGCTGCTGCTGCTGTTGAGCTTTTGTCTGATTATGGCGAGACAGCTTGTCTTCTTGCCGGTGGTACTGACCTAGTCGTCGATTTGAAGCATGGCGCGGGTAGAGTTGAAACTCTGGTGGATGTATCTCAACTGCAGGAATGTCGTGGTATTGATGAGACAGATGAGGGCTTAAGAATTGGCAGTATGGTGACTTATGGAGAGATAATGGAGAACTCCATTTGTTTAACAAAAACGCCAGAAATAGTCGCAGCATCCCATACTGTAGGTGCTGTTCAAACCCGTAACTTAGGCACAATTGGCGGTAACCTTGTAACTTGTGTGCCATCTGCTGATAGTGCGCCAGCTTTGATGGTGCTAGATGCTGAAGTAACAATAGCGGGTACTGAGGGGAATAGACGAATACCTATAGAGGATTTCTTCGTAGGCCCAAGAAAAACTAGTATGCAGCCACATGAGCTTCTTATTGATATTTTTATTCCAAAGAAAAACTTAGGAAAACCTTCAAGCTTCTATAAGTTTGGATTGCGTAAGGGTCAAGCGCTTGCCCTGGTTAATGCGGCTGCAGCACTTGAGCTTATAAATGGAGAGATAACCTCCCCCCGTATTGCGCTTGGCGCAGTTGCTCCAACACCACTGAGAGCTATAAAGGCAGAAGAGCTACTAGATGGCCAGAAGCCAAATAAAGAGTTAATAACAAAAGCTGCCGATATGGCTGTAGCAGAGTGTAAACCAATTGATGATTTTCGCGCTTCACTAAAATATCGACAACACTTGATTAGAACATTAACTCAACGCGTTATTACACGGAGTTTGGAAGTAGCGAATGAACGCTGATAGGAGATCAGAAAGAAATGTTGGTTAAAATTAAAGTAAACGGTGAATTACGATCAGCTGATGTGCCACCCGAAACAACATTGCTAAAAATGCTTCGGGAGAGTCTTAATTTAACTGGAACTAAATTAGGTTGTGATGTTGGGGATTGCGGGACATGCACAGTCATAGTTGATGGTGTATCAGTGAATTCATGCCTAATGCTCGCGGGAAGAGCAAATGGGAGTGAAATTACAACAATAGAGGGTTTAGCAGACTCAAACACGTTACACCCATTACAAGAAAAGTTTGAAGAACATGGAGCACTGCAATGTGGTTTTTGTGGTCCAGGGATGTTGATGTCTGCAAAAGATCTATTAGACAAGAACCCTGACCCTTCTATTCATGAAGTACGTGACGCCTTGTCTGGAAATTTGTGTCGTTGCACTGGTTACACAAAAATCATCGAGGCCGTTATAGATGCAGGCCGAGTAATGCGAAAAGAAATAAGCGCATAATTAATCGTTGACTCAGGAGATAATGAATGGCCACTAGGAATAAGGATATTCAAACCGATACCGATCAGGTTATTAAAACTGAGAAAGCAAAATCACCATCAAGTCAGCCT
>DJLG01000043.1:5852-10556 GCA_002434915.1 Proteobacteria bacterium UBA6522 | reverse complement strand
AGCTGCCGACATGATTTGCCCCGATTGGCAGTAGCCACACTGCGGCACTGTGCTTTCAACCCATGCGCGCTGAATCGGGTGACTGGAGTCAGGTGATAAGCCCTCAATCGTAGTGACGTCGCTACCGACGGCGCTAGCGGCTGAAACGCTACAGGAACGAATAGGTTGGCCGTCAAGATGCACGGTGCAGGCACCGCACTGCGCGATACCACAACCGTACTTCGTCCCCGAAAGTCCAACCGTGTCGCGAAGGACCCACAACAGCGGCGTTTCCGGTTCAACATCGATTTCGTGGTCAGTGCCGTTAATCGTCAGCGTGAAAGCCATCAGAAGATTCCTCCATAAATTATAGTTTTCAGCAGCGAACGCGCCTCATAACGTCCAAAAGTAAGGACTAACTCAATATGTACCACTATTATAACCTTAGTAGGTAATCAGTCTAAAACCAGATAATCAGAAGATTAATAGCTAATTATTTCAATTGGTCATTAATTATTCACTTTCATCTGTATCTGCCAAATCCATTCATTTGCTACATTTGGTGATACATTTTTATAACCTACCCTTTGAAAAGGTATGCCATGACAGATCCCTCCAACCGCCGGTTTGACTACATCATCGTTGGTGCTGGAACTGCCGGCTGTGTACTTGCCAACCGTTTATCCCAAGACCCTGGCAAGCGGGTATTACTCCTTGAAGCAGGAAAAAAAGATAATTACTTTTGGATCGATATCCCTGTTGGCTATCTCTACACCATAGGGAATCCGCGCACAGATTGGTGCTTTGAAACAGAAGCCGAAACAGGCTTAAACGGCCGCAGCATAGGTTATGCAAGAGGAAAAGTTTTGGGCGGTTGCTCGTCCATTAACGCCATGATCTACATGCGCGGTCAACAGGCTGACTATGACCATTGGGCCGATCTTGGAAACCGCGGCTGGGGTTGGAAAGACGTACTGCCTGTGTTCCGTCGTTCAGAAAGCTATCAGCACGGGGCAGATGATTTTCACGGAGCTAACGGCGAGCTACGCGTTGAAGAGCGGCGAGTTAATTGGGAGATTTTAGACGCTTGGCGCGATGCTGCCGAAGAGTGCGGTATACCTAAAATCGACGAATTCAATCGTGGCGACAATTTCGGCAATGCCTATTTCCAAATGAACCAACGCAACGGCAAGCGCTGGAGTGCGGTTCGAGCATTTTTGGATCCCATTAAGGCGCGCTCGAATCTGACGATCTTGACCGAAGCTAGCGTTCTCAAGATTTGCTTCGACGATAACGAAATAGAGCCCACCGCCACTGGTGTTATGGTCCGACAGGGAGACCATGAGCAATTATTTGAGGCAAATAACGAAGTGATCTTGGCAGCAGGCGCCATCGCGTCACCACAACTGTTACAACTGTCTGGTATCGGTGTCTCTGAGACTCTATATAAACACGATATTAAGCCCCTTATTGAACTGCCCGGTGTTGGTAAGAACCTTCAGGATCATCTGCAAATCCGTACGATTTACTCGGTCGATAACACTATCACCTTGAATCAACGTTCACGCACACCCTGGGGCATCGCCCTAATGGTCTTAGAGTACTTCCTACATAAAACAGGTCCATTGACAATGCCACCATCACAACTAGGTGCTTTTGCAAAAACCGATTCCAACCAACCTACGGCAAATATCGAATGGCATGTGCAGCCGTTGTCTTTGGATAAGTTTGGCTCGCCATTGCATCGATACAATGCCATTACGCCCTCGGTGTGCAACGTGCATCCGACGAGTCGCGGTCAAGTTACTTTGCGTAATCAGGATCCAAACAGCGCACCATTAATACAACCTAACTATCTATCTACTGAAGAAGATCGGGCCGTCGCTGTTGCTGGTTTGAAATTTACCAGAGAAATTATGGCGTCACCGGCACTCGTGCCTTTTACACCACAGGAGCTTAAACCTGGCGCGCATTTGACCACGGATGTGGAGTTGATCCACGCCGCTGGTGATTTGGGCACTACAATCTTCCACCCTGTGGGCACTTGTAAGATGGGCAAAGACCCAATGGCGGTAGTGGATGATCGTTTACGCGTACATGGCGTAAAGAGTTTACGCGTCGTGGATGCGTCCATCATGCCGACAATTACCTCTGGCAACACCAATGCACCGACAGTCATGATTGCAGAGAAAGGCGCGGAATTCATAAATAACCAGTATCGCAACTAAAAATTTTAAGTTTAAGCACCAAAAAAGATCGCCTCTCAAATGGGCAAACCTGCCATTATTAAGGTTCTAGGGCGCTCATAGTTCAGGCCATTGTTGAGGGATTCGCTGTACGAGGCTCGCGTCGTACCCTAGCTCAGTAACGACGTCGATAAGTCGAGCATACTTTTCGTCGCTGAGGTCGTGCTGTCTGGACATGATCCAGACGTAACTCCGATCGGGAACCCCTATCACTGTATTTTGATAGTCATCATCCAGGTAGGCAATTAAGTAAGCAGATCTGAACGGCCATAAAAACTGCATCCGCCACTCGGCATTGGTGTCCGTATTGTAAACCCAGGCGAGCGGGTTAAATTGAGTGCGTTCGCCATCAAAACCGTCTTTCCTGAACGTGTAGGTTGTCTGAATCTTTCCGTCGTCTCGCAGCACGTAGCTCTCCAACCCGTTATGCGCGCCGGCTTCACTGGCAAACCACATATCGATAGGTATGCTACCGATCACGTACCAGTCGCCCATAAAACGCTGCAGATCAACTGGCCGGTTAATTGCTTCAAGTCTTGAACTATCACTCGTGGTCGCACAAGCACCTAGAAATAGCACGATCAGGAGCGTTCCCAGCAAGTAAAGACTTGTATTTGAGGTGATAGATTCCATCGCTAAGTCACTATAAGACCAGCTTTCAGATAATTTTTATAGACCTTTTTAGAAAAGGACGCAAACTCAGCTTCTTCAGTTATAGCAAGTTGCATGACGCATTGGGCGTGAGCATCTGAATCAGTTACCTATTCTTAAAACTCTTATGTCAATAGGTTATTGAGAGATAACCCTTTGTTGTTTCAAGTTAACTTCCGATAGCATTACCCTTCGCTTCCAATTCAATAGGGCTTGCCTCAATTAGACGCAGGCCAATCAAATACTTTCTATTTTGAGTACTTCCCGTGGACCGACTTCCGATATATCTAGATCTACAAAATAGACCTTGTCTTGTAGTTGGAGGTGGTGTCATTGCTGAACGTAAATCTCAGCTTTTACTTCGTTGTGGGGCTTCAGTTTCTGTTCTTGCCCCAAAAATAACTAAAGACCTCAGGAAACTGAGCAAACAGGGAAAGATTTCTCATATATCACAAAGCATTCATGATACTGACATAACTGATTTTTGGTTAATTGTAGCTGCCACTGATGATCATGCATTAAATAAAAACATCTCTTTCTCAGCTGAATCAGCAGGAAAATTATGCAATGTTGTAGATAACAATAAACTCTCTACATTCATATTACCGGCAATAGTTGACAGATCTCCCGTAATTATTGCAATTGGCACTGAGGGAAATGCCCCTGTTTTAGCACAGAAGCTTAAAACTGAAATCGAGTCATGGTTGCCTACCCAGATCGGTCAACTAGCAAAACAAGCAGGTCGATGGCGACAATTAGTAAAAAATCGATATGAAACGCTACAGGAACGACGCCACTTCTGGAGAAACTTTTTTTCAGGGCCTATTGCTGATCACCTATTGTCAGGACGTCAAATATTAGCTGAAAAATTAATGCGTTCAGAGCTGATCGGGGAAGCAAATGAAAAATCTTCAAATCAAGGTCAGGTGTCGATTGTAGGTGCTGGCCCGGGAGACCCAGGGCTTATAACACTGCATGCGAAGCAATTAATTAGTCAATCTGACGTTATCCTATATGACGAACTTGTTTCTGCACCCATCTTGGACTTCGCACGTAAAGAAGCAGACTTAATCCCCGTCGGAAAACGTTCGGGCACCAAAGGTATGCAGCAGGAACAAATTAATCATCTACTGGTTAACGAAGCCCTTAAAGGTAAACGCGTATGTCGGCTTAAAGGGGGCGATCCATTTATTTTTGGTCGAGGTGGAGAGGAAGTACTCGCCCTATCACATGCCGGCCTACCCTATCAGATCGTACCCGGAATCTCTGCAGCAATTGGCTGTGCTGCCTATGCCGGTTTACCACTAACGCTGCGTGGCATTAGTAGCAGTGTAACTTTTGCAACGGCTAAATTAGAAAATGAAATTCCCCAGGATTGGATACACCTTTTAAAGGCTGGTCATACCTTAGCAATTTACATGGGTGTCAAATCGATAGAGACCATCAGCTCAGAGTTAATAAATGCTCGCATAAACACAAACCTGCCCGTTTGTATTATTGAGAATGGAACAACAAAAGATCAACGCCTAATCATGAGCACTCTTGGTAAGGTCGTTATAGATACAAAGGATGCTCAATTAAATACACCAGCCATTATTTATATAGGCGAAACAGTTAAATGGGCTGAAAAACTGCAATGGTTTGATGGCCAGTCTGAGGCCGAAAAATTCTCAAGTTGGAGCACAAAAAACCTGGCTAAAGTTATTTAAATTTTGAGAACACCGAGCGCTAATTTATTTGAAAGGATTTTCGATGCAACAAATGATCATAGCTAATGAACTTCGCAGCGGCGAAGTCGTATTTCTCTCTGAGGAAGGAAACTGGGTAA
>DJLG01000043.1:0-5486 GCA_002434915.1 Proteobacteria bacterium UBA6522 | reverse complement strand
TACTTACCCTTGCACAAGAAGCAGAACATAACAACAAAGTTGTTGGAGCAGAACTTGTAGAGATTGAAGCACAAGACAAGCAGCGATTTCCTAAAGATATTCGTGAGGCAATTCGTGTTAATGGCCCTACGGTATAACTTTTCAAATTACATTAATAATATGAGCTTCTGTTGTGTACCGTTACGATGAATTTGACAAACAACTGGTTAATGAGCGTGTAGAACAGTTCCGAGATCAGGTAAAGAGACGTCTGAGTGGCGAGTTGAATGAGGATCAATTTAAGCCACTTCGTTTGATGAACGGGCTGTACCTGCAATTACACGCTTACATGCTGCGTATTAATGTGCCTTACGGGTGTTTATCCTCCCAGCAACTGCGCGGTCTAGCTCGAGTAGCTAGAGTGTATGACAAAGGTTTTGGTCACTTTACAACCAGACAAAACATACAGTTCAACTGGATCAAGCTAGAAGAAGTCCCTGACCTGCTTGCCACGCTTGCAGAAGTGGAAATGCATTGCATTCAGTCCAGTGGAAACTGCATAAGAAATA
Organism: Proteobacteria bacterium UBA6522; assembly: GCA_002434915.1. Taxonomy (GTDB): domain Bacteria; phylum Pseudomonadota; class Gammaproteobacteria; order Steroidobacterales; family Rariloculaceae; genus UBA6522. The sequence continues at coordinate 4,938 of DJLG01000043.1, read as the reverse complement.
TAACCTCTGATCAGTATGCCGGATGCGCTGAAGATGAAATCAGCGACCCCAGAGTCTACTGCGAATTAATTCGTCAGTGGTACACGCTACACCCTGAGTTTTCCTACTTACCACGAAAATTTAAAATAGCAGTAACTGGCTCACCAAATGATCGTGCAGCCGTTGCAGTGCATGACATCGGCATACGGATGCATAAAAATGATGCTGATGAAATTGGTTTTGAAATACTTGTTGGGGGCGGACAGGGCCGTACACCACACATTGGAAAAACCATTCGTAAATGGTTACCAGAAAACCACCTTTTGTCCTATTTAGAGGCGATTCTGAGAATCTATAATCTTTATGGTCGTAGAGATAATATTTATAAGGCTCGTATAAAGATTCTTGTCAATCATTTAGGAATTGATGAATTTCGCAAGCAAGTTGATCAAGAGTGGGAAAACCTTAAAGAGGGAGAATTAAAAATCTCTCAAAAGGAAATCGATCGCACAAACGCCTACTTTCAGCCGCCTACCTATGAAAAACATAATAATAACGATTTTGATCTGATTAGCTTTCGAAAATTAAACTCTGAGTTTAATAACTGGATGCTCAGTAATGTGGCAAAACACAAAGTCCCCGGGTATGCCATAGTAAACTTGTCACTTAAGGGCCCGGATCGAGTTCCCGGCGATCTTACGGATCATGAGATGGACTGTGTAGCTGATCTCGCAGATCACTTCAGCTTTGGGGAATTACGTATTAATCATCGTCAAAACTTAGTGTTTACCGATGTAAAAAAATCTGACCTTACAACCCTATGGAAAAAACTAAAAAGACTTGGTTTAGCAACAGCTAACATTGGTCAACTCACGGATATGATTTGTTGCCCAGGACTTGATTACTGTTCTTTGGCTAATGCCAGATCGATTCCAGTTGCTGAGCAGATCACAAATCGTTTTGAAAACCTAAAAAAAATACACGGTATTGGAGATCTAACGATCAATATTTCTGGCTGTGTAAATGCCTGTGGGCATCATCATGTAGGCAATATAGGTGTTCTTGGTGTTAAAAAGGATGGAAAAGAGTATTACCAATTCACTTTGGGTGGATCATCTGCACAAGATGCTTCTCTCGGCAAACGAACAGGTCCCGGACTTCCTGCTAATTCAGCAGTGGATGGAATTGAAACCATAGTAAAAACTTATCTAAGTATTCGTGACAAAAATGAGCCCTTTATTGAAACCTACCGACGTGTCGGCATGCCCCCATTCAAAGAGGCTTTGTATGGCACTGATTAAAGATGGCATCTTAACCATAGATAATTTCCATAAAACAGTTGGCCATGCTGAACTTCCGGTAATTGGTGATGTGCTGGTCAACCTCAACCAATGGAATCAGCACAAAGGTCTGCTGCTAAGTAGTGATCAGTCTGTTGGGGTGTTACTGCAAAGCAATGAACATCCAAAAGCAATTGCTAATGACATAAAACATTTTGATTTAATTGCACTAGAATTTCCTGTATTTAGAGATGGTCGACCTTACTCTTATGCAAAACTACTTAGAGAACGCTATAGATTTTCCGGAGAATTACGCGCTGTAGGCGAAGTCTTACTGGATCAGCTTTATTTTATGGACCGAGTTGGCTTCAATTCATTTGAATTCAACTCAGAGAATCCATTATTAGCTTGGAGAAAGGCGCTCGACGAATTGAACATTTGTTATCAACCCAGCGCCGACACACGAATAACAACATCAGAACTTCGCAATACCAAAAGAGACTTAAAGTTACCCCTACTCTCTCTGGATCCTCTCGAATCAAAAAATGGAGGCTAGGCCCGGAATCGAACCGAGGTCCGCGGCTTTGCAGGCCGCTGCATAACCACTCTGCCACCTAGCCATTAAAAATAATGCAAAAAACATTACTTATCATTTCGAGATGGGAATCTGCCTAAAAAGCTGATTCCCCAGTCAATTCTCTACCAACAACGAGTTGATGAATACTCTCCGTACCCTCGTATGTAATAACACTCTCAAGATTCAACATATGCCGTATCGCAACGTGCTCTACACTAATACCAGCACCCCCAAGCATATCCCGACAATCCCTCGCAATATCTAAAGCCATTCGGACATTATTCCACTTTGCCAAAGATATCTGAACAGTCGATAAGCGATTGTCCTCTTTTAACCGCGCCATTTGAAGAGCCAACACCTGGGCATTAGTAATCCGACGAGCAGCATCTGCTAGACGAGTCTGAATAAGCTGGTTCTTAGAGAGAGGACGTTTGAATAATGTGCGCGTTGCCGTGTAATCAAGCGCCTCCTCAAGACATGCCTGTGCGGCACCTATTGCTCCCCAGGCAACTCCGTATCTGGCCTGTTCTAAGCAAGCTAATGGACTCTTCAGTCCTTCTGCCCCTGGCAATCGATTTTCATCCGGCACGGAGATATCAGAAAAAAACAATTCCGCAGTATCGGATGCCCGAAGAGAAAATTTATTTTTTATTGACCTAGCTTCAAAACCAGGTCGGTCAGTCTCAACAAGGAAGCCCCTAATTCCATCAACAGTTCTTGCCCATACAACGGCAACTTCTGCCAGCGTTCCATTAGTGATCCACATCTTTGAACCATTAAGGATCCAGTTGTCCCCGTCTCTTTTAGCATTCGTCTTCATATTAGCCGGGTCCGAACCACCTTGAGGCTCGGTAAGCCCAAAACACCCTAAAGACTCCCCTGTTACCATAGCCGGTAGCCAACGTTCTTTATGAGCTTCTGAACCAAACTGGTGGATACACCACATAACAAGGCTACTCTGGACAGAAAGCAAACTACGTAACGTGCTATCACCACGTTCAAGCTCCTGACAAATTAGGCCATAAGCAGTTTGGCTTAAGCCAGCACAACCATATCCCTCAAGATTTGCACCTAAAAGACCTAGTTTCCCCATTTTTGGAGCTAAGTCAGCAGGAATAGTATGCGCTGCAAAGTGCTCACCTATAATTGGCAAGATGTCCTGATCGACAAAACGGGCCACACTATCCTGGACCAGGCATTCTTCTTCCGTTAATGAAGAGCGTAGATCATAAAGATCTATTTTTTTGTGGTCATTCATTTTAGTTAAGGTTGTTCGCTACCCAGAAACGAGTACTTGCAACATCAGCCATTGCCATCAAGCCTTTATCAGTTATCTGAAAAATGGCTACTCCATCCACAAAACTAGATGTTGCTGTGATACCAACCTGGCCAGCAGCCGCTTGTGCATTTGCACTAGAATCCCAGCCACCACCCATAAACGCGTCTAGGGTTAGTTGATTTTCAAAAAAGATAACCAAGTCGTAAGTTTGAGCGCCAATACCAATACCAATACCACCCGTACCCATACGCATATATATGCGATTTTCTGTGGACTTATCTACTAAAACTCCAGTGCCACCACCGGCAGTAATAAAAAACCCAGCCTTAGTTGCTGAGAACGACGCATACCCAGCAGACTGCTCAAATAGCTGACGTGCCCCTGTATTTGATTCAAGCAAAGCCTCTAAAGTACGTTCTGCTCTTGTGTCGATTCCTAACTGTCTTTGAGCCAGTTCTGTGTCAACCGCTTGTGCTGATGCTTCCCCTATCCAAACAGGAGAAATCAATAAACTAGCTAGTAGCACAGTGAAGACCTGATATCGAATCATCTATTTTCCTTACATTGATATTTACTTATAAAACAACTTAAGCCACAAAATAACCCGTAAGCTGAAAGCCGATAAGAATAAACCCAGCAACCATTATGCATACATTAGTTGTATATGCATGACGCAAGAAACTACTGGATCGACGCCAAACATTAAAGCCAATTAGCATCGCACTAAGAGCGACCAACTGACCGAGTTCAACACCAATATTAAATGACAGCATATTAGTCACAAGTCCATCATCAGATATGGCCAAATCTTGAAGTTTTGTTGAAAGACCAAAACCATGAAAAAAACCAAAAATTAGCACTGCAGCTTTCATATTTGGGTGAAAGCCCAAAGCATCAAAACCATTAATATTTTCGAAGGCCTTATAAACCACAGAAAACCCAATCACTGCATCTATCAGATAAGGTGATACATGCAATCCACCTAAAACACCAAGTAACAAGGTTGCACTGTGGCCCACTGCAAATAAAGTTACATAGATCGCTATATCTTTTAGGCGATATAAGAAAAATATGACTCCTGCCAAAAACAACAAGTGGTCATAACCTGTGACCATATGCTTCGCACCAAGATAAATAAATGGACCAATTTGCGGTCCGACATTATTAACAAGGAATTCCTGATCTGCGCCTGTAATACCGTGAGCATAAGAAACGGATAGGCCGAGACCCCAGATGAGAAAAAAACTTATGTATCTGATAATAACCATAGGAGTATTGTAATCTATCGACTATCACTACTTATCTTTCTTAAGAAAATTTATAAACTACGCAATCAAGCTCGAAAGTCGTAAAAATATGACGTAACATAAATTTCAGAATACAAGTGATCATCAAATTATTTTTGTAAGTTATTAAAAAATAAAGAATTATAATATTCTTAAGAAATTTACATTCAATTAAATATTCCCCCATGTTGCAGCAAGGACCATCAAGCCCGACAATTCCATAATGAAAACACTCCATCGTAAGTTCCTTAAATACGTTCCGATCACCGTTTTATTAATAAGTTCTGGGCTGGCGAATGCTCAAACAATCTTGCGAGCCTCTCATCAATTTCCTGGCGGTACTGGCGATGTACGAGATGAAATGATCAGAATCATTGCGCAGGAGGTTGAGAATGCTGATGTTGGATTAACTATGCGCGTTTACCCTGGCCAATCATTATTTAAAGCAACTGATCAGTGGTCTGCTTTGACGCGCGGTCGTCTTGATATCGCACTACTACCATTAGATTATGCAAGTGGGCGTCATCCTGAATTTAG